>DDIP01000110.1:1400-15565 GCA_002338605.1 Proteobacteria bacterium UBA1847
TACCAGGGCGGCCACAACGAGTTCTTCCAATACATGATCGATCGCCTGCGGGAATCTGGCGCGGGTCATATCAAGGTATTTGGAGGCGGTGGCGGCACGATCACGCCGGACGAAATCAGGGCGCTGATGGCCTACGGCGTGGAGCGGATCTATCACCCGCATGACGGCATGGAACTTGGTCTCGAGGCGATGATCGACGACCTGATCGAGCGAACTGCAAAAGGTCGTCGTGCGTCAGAGGCGCCGCAGGTTGTCAACCCTGCCGTTACGACCGATATCGCCGCGACGATTTCCGCGCTTGAGGAGGGTGCCTTCAGCGACGCACAACTCTCGGCACTTAGAAAGCAGTGGCAGGTGCAGGCCGGCCAGGTACCGGTCATCGGCATTACCGGAACCGGTGGCGCTGGCAAAAGCAGTGTCACCGACGAACTGCTGAACCGATTCCTTGCCTGTTTCGAGGATATGCGTATCGCGGTGCTGGCTGTCGATCCAACCCGTCGTCGAACCGGTGGTGCACTGTTAGGCGATCGCATACGCATGAATTCCCTGCGATCCGAGCGTATTTACATGCGTTCGATTGCCACGCGTCGTCAGCACCTGGCCACCAGCGAGATGCTGGGCGACCACATCCTGTTTCTGAAATCGCTTGGGTTCGACCTCGTTATCGTCGAGACGGCCGGTATCGGCCAGAGTGACAGCGAGATTGTCGACATGGTGGATTTCTCCGTCTATGTCATGACCAGCGAATACGGCGCCGCGAGCCAGCTCGAGAAAATTGACATGCTCGATTTCGCCGATCTTATCGTCCTCAACAAGTACGACAAGCGCGGCGCTGAAGATGCACTGCGCGATATTCGTAAGCAGTGGAAACGCAACCATGTGGCGTTCAAGGTTGCGGATGCAGACATTCCGGTCTACCCGACAATTGCCAGTCAGTTCAATGACCCCGGCGTTAGCTGGATGTTCAAAGAGCTTTGCAGACGGGTTGTCGAAAAGCTTTGCCTGTCGTCTGACGACTGGACGCCGGATATCGAGACCGAGAACAAGGAACCTCGATCAACTGCGGCAATTCCTGGTGCGCGTATTCGCTACCTTGCGGAAATTGCCGAGCAGGGGCGGGCTGCGAATGCACAGGTCGACTCCCAGGCAAGTATCGCGAGCCGCGCACAGCACGTGTATGAGTCGTTAAAGCTGGTGGAAGACACCAAGTTGCCCGGCGAGCTTGAGCTTTTCAAGAGCGAAGACCTGGTCGACGCTGATGATCGAGTCCTCACAGTACTGCGACAGCGCTATCAGGAAGCGGTTGCCGACCTGACAGCCGAGTCTGTTCGCCTGTTGAAGGAATGGCCGGCACGCAAGGCAGGCGTTAAGGCCGATACCTACAGTTACACCGTGCGCGGGCGCAAGATCACGGGCAACAATTACCTGGAGAGCCTGAGTCACCAGCGTATTCCGAAGATCGCGGCGCCGGACTACGCGGATTGGGGCGAATTACTGACGTTCCTGGCAAAAGAAAATCTGCCAGGGGGATACCCATACACCGGGGGAGTTTATCCCTACCGACGACTGGGTGAAGATCCAACGCGCATGTTTGCAGGTGAAGGCACGCCCGAACGAACCAATCGCCGTTTTCACTACCTGTCGCAGGGACAGCCTGCTGCACGCCTGTCGACTGCGTTCGATTCCGTTACTTTGTACGGCGAAGACCCACACGAACGGCCTGATATTTTCGGCAAGGTTGGAAATTCCGGTGTTTCGATCGCGACCGTCGACGACATGAAAAAACTGTATTCCGGCTTTGATCTGTCGGCACCGACGACATCGGTTTCGATGACTATCAACGGTCCCGCACCGATGATTCTCGCGTTCTTCATGAATACGGCAATCGATCAGCAGGTGGAAAAACATCTGCGCGAAACCGGCGGTTGGGAAAAAGCAAAGAAAAAAATCGACGCCTACTTCGAATACCGCCAGCGCCCTGTCTACGAGGGCGATTTGCCGGATGGCAATAACGGCCTGGGATTGGGTTTGCTTGGCATCTCGGGCGACAAGGTCGTCGACGCCGAAACCTATTCACGTATCAAGCAGGCAACGATGGCGGCCGTGCGGGGTACGGTACAGGCTGACATCCTGAAGGAAGACCAGGCGCAGAATACCTGCATTTTCTCAACTGAGTTTGCGATGAAAATGATGGGCGATGTGCAGCAATACTTCATCGACAACAAGGTTCGCAATTATTATTCGATTTCTATCAGCGGCTACCATATTGCGGAGGCCGGTGCGAATCCCATCAGCCAGCTCGCATTCACCCTGTCGAACGGATTTACGATCGTTGAGTATTACCTGGCGCGCGGCATGAACATCGATGATTTTGCGCCCAACTTAAGCTTCTTTTTCTCCAACGGAATGGATCCGGAATACAGCGTGATTGGTCGCGTTGCCCGACGCATCTGGGCGCGAGCCATGCGCGATCGCTACGGCGCGAGCTCACGCTCACAGATGTTGAAATACCATGTACAAACTTCGGGCCGCAGTCTGCACGCGCAGGAAATCAGCTTTAACGACATTCGCACGACCTTGCAGGCCTTGTACGCGTTATTCGACAACTGCAACAGTCTGCATACCAACGCGTTTGACGAGGCAGTGACCACACCGACCGAACAGTCGGTGCGTCGGGCCGTCGCGATTCAGCTGATTATTTCGCGTGAGCTTGGGCTCAATTTCTGCGAAAACCCGTGGCAGGGCTCATTCATCATCAATGAACTCACGGACCTTGTCGAAGAAGCGGTCTACCAGGAATTCGAGCGCATCTCCGAACGCGGTGGCGTCCTCGGTGCAATGGATACGATGTACCAGCGGGGCAAAATTCAGGATGAAAGTCTCTATTACGAAGGTCGAAAGCACGATGGCAGTTTGCCACTGATCGGGGTCAACACATTCTTGCCCAAGGCGGGCCAGGAAGACGAAGTGCACGAACTCGAACTGATTCGTTCCTCGATCAGTGAAAAGCAGGACCAGATTCGACACCTGCGTGCATTCCAGGCGACGCACGCCGACGAGAGTGCCGCCGCACTGAAGCGTCTGCAGGCTACGGCGCGAGAACGCGGCAATGTCTTTGCGGAACTGATGGAAACCGTCAAGTCGAATTCCCTGAGTCAGATATCAGCCGCGCTGTATGATGTCGGCGGCGAATATCGCCGCAACATGTAATCTGAGCGTTCGGAGCAAGCCCAAATGGATACAATTCTGTACTCGCAACTTGATGCTGTTGCGGTCATTTCGATGAATCGACCGGACTCGCTGAACGGTTTTACCAGCGAGCTCTGCGACGATCTCTTGCTCGCGTTTGAGAAAGCGCAACGTGATCAGTCAGTACGCTGCGTTGTCCTGACGGGAGAGGGTCGGGCTTTCAGCGCAGGTGCGGATCTCAAACAGGGATTCGAGGGCGACCGTACGACACAGGGAAAACTGCTGTTTGAATATGGTCCCGTTTTGGCGGCAATTGCAAACATTCCGAAACCGGTAATCGCTGCGGTTCCCGGTTTTGCCGCCGGGATCGGATTGTCGTTCGCGATGTACTGCGATTTGCTGGTCATGGCTGAGGATTCGTTTCTATTGTCACCCTTCACAACGATATCCCTGGTTCCGGACGGCGGTGCCAACTGGTTGCTGGTTCGGCAGCTTGGATACCATCGTGCCTACCAGCTCAGTATCGAATCGGAGCGCATTCCGGCCGAACGCTGCGTTGAACTCGGTATTGCGAACAAACTCGCTCCGGCAGATGAACTGCGGGATGTGACAATTAACTGGGCCAAAGATCTCAGCAAACGGGCGCCGCTGTCGCTGGCTGCGACCAAGAAAGTTATGCGTCATGCGATGGATCATGACTTTCACAGCTGCTACGCGATGGAAGCCGAAATACAAAACCAGTTGCGGGAATCCGATGATGCGGCAGAAGGTGTTGCTGCATTTTTTGAAAAACGTGCCCCGGAATTTACCGGGAAATAGACAGGTCACAAGAAACAAAAATGGATCGAAATATATTCGAAGAAGAACACGAAATGTTCCGCGATGCGGCGCGTGCGTTTTACCAGAATGAGGTCAAGCCTTTTTCCGATAAATGGCATGAGCAGGGCATGGTGGATCGCGAGGCATTCCTGAAGGCAGGTGAGCAAGGGATGCTGCTGATGTGGGCCGACGAAAAGTATGGCGGCGCTGGCGTGCCGGATTTTCGCTACGAGCAGATTCTGATTGAGGAGATTGCCAAACATGGTGATCCCGGATTCTTTATGACCTTGCACAGTCGCCTGGTGGGGCCTTACATCGGCGAGCTGGGTACTGAGGAACAAAAGCAACGCTGGCTGCCAAAATGTATATCCGGCGAACACGTCCTCGCCGTCGCCATTACCGAGCCGGGAGCCGGAAGCGACGTCGCTGGAATACGAACCAGGGCTGAAGACAAAGGGGATCATTACCTGCTCAATGGCTCAAAAACATTCATATCCAACGGTATTCTTGCGGACCTGGTGGTCGTCGTTGCGCGCACCGATTCCGGCCGTCACGGTCTGAGCCTGTTCGTTGTCGAACGTGGCATGGAAGGTTTTGAACGGGGCAAGAACCTGAAGAAGATGGGCATGAAGAGCCAGGATACGGCGGAGCTGTTCTTCAACAACGTCAAGGTGCCAAAAGACAATCTGTTGGGCGAGTTTAATCGCGGCTTCTATCAGCTCATGCATTTCCTTGCCGAAGAAAGGCTGCTGGGCGCCTGTCAGTACCTGGCCAACGCTGAAGCGGCGTTTGAGGTAACGATGACCTATACCCAGGAGCGCAAGGCCTTTGGACGGGCGATCGCCGATTTCCAGAACACGCGGTTCAAACTGGCCGACATGCGAACGGAAATGGACGTAGCCCAGGCCTTCGTCGACCGCTGCGTCATGGAACACAATGAAGGCAAGCTCAGTGCTGAAGATGCTGCCAAGGCAAAACTGTTCTGCAGCGAGCTTGAGGCGCGTGTGACCGATCAGTGTGTGCAGCTGCACGGCGGCAACGGCTATATGGACGAATACCCGGTCAGTCGCATGTACACCAATGCCAGAATTTCACGAATCTATGCCGGCAGTTCCGAGATAATGCGCGAAATCATCGCGCGATCATTGGGACTTGATCCGCGCAAGAAAGGCAAGGCGGCCTGAATGCGCACCGCATTTATCGGGCTTGGCGTGATGGGTTTCCCGATGGCGGGACACCTCGCCAACAATGGCCATACAGTGACGGTGTATAACCGAACGGCGTCGAAGGCACAGGATTGGTGCAGGAAGTACTCAGGCAAAATTGCCGCGACGCCCGAGGCGGCAGCACGAGAGGCGGACATCGTTTTCTCCTGCGTCGGAAATGACAACGACGTACGCGAAGTGTTGCTCGGCGAAAATGGAGCGTTGTCGGCGATGGTGCCCGGGACACTTGTTATCGATCACACAACGGCGTCGGCCGGTGTCGCTCGTGAGCTGGCCACGGCAGCAGCTGAGCGCTCTGTGGGGTTTCTCGATGCACCGGTGTCGGGTGGGCAGGCTGGTGCCGAGAACGGGCAGCTGACGGTTATGGTGGGTGGTGACGAAGACGATTTTCGACGTGCATTGCCGGTCATCGACTGCTATTCGAAAGCAGCTACCCTGATCGGTCCGGTCGGCTCCGGGCAGCTTGCGAAGATGGTCAACCAGATTTGTATTGCCGGCGTCGTGCAGGGCCTGGCCGAGGGATTGCATTTTGCGGTCAAGGCCGGTCTCGATCCGGCGCTTGTGATCGAATCGATTTCGAAGGGCGCCGCGCAATCCTGGCAGATGGAGAATCGCTGGCGAACAATGGTGGACGACGAATTCGATTTTGGATTTGCCGTCGACTGGATGCGAAAGGACCTTGCGATGGCGCTCGACGAGGCCAGGCGAAATGGTGCCACGTTGCAACTCACAAGCCTCGTTGACGGATTTTACGCCGAAGTCCAGGCCATGGGTGGCCATCGCTGGGATACATCAAGCCTGATTGCGAGACTCAAATAGAATGGCCCTGAATCCGCACTAACTCTGCTATTATCTCAGCCTTCACAGGGGTGGCTGTCATGGCCTGAGATCCAGAGAAACGCCAGGCAGTCTGGCCGATCGGGAACCCTTAGAACCTGAACCGGGTAATGCCGGCGTAGGAAGGGAATCATGTCGAACCGATACAAACCGTGGCTTTCTGCCGCATTTCTGCTCGTTGTCGCGCCGCTTGAAGCCACTAAAGCCACTGAAGTCATTGACGAAATTGTGGTCACCGCGGACTTTCGAGAGCGCTCGCTTCGGGAGGTGCCGTTTAGTGTCAGCGTGCTGGGGGCTGATTTCGTCGATGACGTGTCAGTGCAGCACTTTGAAGAGCTGGTCAACGTCATACCCAATATGAACTGGTCCGGCGACGGTCACCGGGCTCGCTATTTCCAGATTCGCGGTGTCGGCGAACTTGAGCAATACCTGGGCGCACCGAATCCGTCCATTGGCTTTCTGATCGATGATATTGACTTCAGTGGCATCGGCACGCTCGCAACAATGTTCGACATCGAATCGGTTGAGGTGTTGCGCGGGCCACAGGGCAGCCGCTACGGGGCCAATGCATTGGGCGGACTGATCTATGTGCGGTCGGCGGCCCCAGCTACTGACTACAGCGGTCGAATGGAAGTGTCCGTTGGCGATGACAACGCGGTGTCGGTCGGCGCCGCGCTTGGCGGCGCAATCGGCAACAACAAAATCGCTTCGTTTCGGTTGAGTGCGCAGCAGTTCAATAGCGATGGATTTCGCGATAATCCTTACCTCGGTAGCGACGACACCAATGCTCGCGACGAGTTGTCCTTTCGTGCACTCGTTGATGTCAACGCTTCGGAAACGTTCACTGCCCGGTTTGCGGTGATTGCGTCGAACATCGACAACGGCTACGACGCCTTTGCGCTGGATAATTCCTACACCGTCCTGTCCGACAAACCGGGTCGCGACACACAGGAAAGCGTGGGCAGTTCGCTGCGGCTTGCCTGGGTACCGGGCAACAACCTGACCTTAACGTCGATCAGTTCGTTCGCAAGCTCGGATATCAATTTCGACTTCGATGCCGACTGGGGAAACAGCGATAGCTGGTCACCCGTGACCTATGACTACGTTTCTCTGAATCGCCGGGCACGCGATACGCTTAGCCAGGAAGTGCGCATTGGCAATGACGACTGGGTGGTCGGTCTGTACGGCATGCAGCTGCGCGAAGGTGTTGCGACTGTAAACCAGGGCGACTACTACGATCCGTTTTACGATTTCGCAGACAGCCTCAACGAACGCCTCGACAGCGATTACGAAGCGACCAACATTGCACTATTTGGTCAGCGCGACTGGTCGCCAAGTGAATACACGACCCTGTCGGCGGGACTGCGACTGGAGCATCGTTCGACAGACTACGTCGATACGACCGACATGGCAGCGTCGCTTTCGGAATCGATGTGGGGTGGCGAGCTAGGCATCAGCAGAACGCTTGGAAACGGACAAAACCTGTATGTCACCTTGTCGAGGAGCTATAAGGCTGGCGGATTCAACCTCGGTCCGGTTCCCGGCGGAAAACGGAACTTCGACACCGAGAGTATGTGGACAGTTGAAGTCGGCTTGAAGGCTGACTTAATGGCACAACGACTGCAACTCAACACATCGCTTTTTCACAATCGGCGGATCAATCAGCAGTTGCGCACATCGACGCAATTAATACCAGGCGATCCGGCATCGTTTGTGTTCTTTACCGACAATGCGGGCGACGGGACTACAGTTGGCTTTGAAGCCGATATCCGTTTTTTTGTGTCAGACAGATGGGAGCTGTACAGCAGTATCGGTTTACTTGACGCTTCGCTCGCGAGCGGTCGGCGGCAGGCACATGCCCCGACTTATACGTTGGCGGGCGGCGTGGTCTATCGACATCACAATGGGCTCTACGCAAGGCTCGATGCAACGGCGAAGGATGAGTTCTATTTCGATGTCAGTCATGACGAGAAGTCTGATGCTTATGAATTGTTGAACGCACGAGTTGGATTCGAAAATGAGGATTGGAAAATATCTTTCTGGGTTCGCAATCTACTCGACGAGAAGTACCCGGTTCGTGGCTTCTATTTCGGCAATGAACCACCCGATTTTCCCAATACACTCTACATACGGCCAGGTGATCCAAGACAGCTCGGCATCACCCTGGAGAGGAGGTTCTAAGTCATGAAAGTTGCTGTAGATATAAGTCTTTATCCGCTCGACGAGCATTTTGTTCCACCGATCAAGGACATCATCGAGCGTCTTGAGAAACACAGTGGGATCGAAGTTGAACGCAATCGAATGAGTACCCAGTTGCGCGGCGAATTCGATATAGTGATGGCTGCACTTACAAAGGAAATTGGCACGACTTTCGAGCGCGTTCCGAAAGCGGTGTTCGCGATCAAGATACTGAATAACCCGGTCAATTGAGCCTCGCAGCCACGGTCCTCGAGCAGGCAAAGGCGCAATCGATTCCCGAGATCGTCGCTGTCGCTGCGGCGATAGCATATCTCGTTCTGGCGATTCGCCAGAATATCGCCTGCTGGATTTTCGCGGCGATCAGTACGTCGATATACGTTTGGCTGTTTATCGGTGCAAAACTCTATATGGAGGCCGCGCTGAATGGCTTCTATCTCCTGATGGCCGTCTATGGTTGGCTCGCATGGCGGACCGGAGCAAAAGGCGAACAAAATCGCCCCGTTGTTTCCTGGCCGATCAGGATTCACCTGCGGGCCGGGGCGAGTTTCGCGTTGTTGAGCGTATTGACCGGTTTCGTTTTACACCGCTACACAGACGCGGCGTTCCCGTACGTCGATTCACTGACGACATGGTTTGCCATTTGGTCAACTTTCCTGGTCGCCAAGAAGGTGCTGGAGAACTGGTGGTATTGGCTGTTGATCGACCTCGCATCGGTTTTTATTTACTGGTCGCGTGATCTGCAATTGACGGGTATTCTGTTCCTGGTCTATATCGCCATGATTCCTTTCGGTCTGGTGGCTTGGACTCAATCCATGCGACAGCAAGAGGTTTAGTTTGGCACAAGATCCGGCAACCATCCTTGCGGGGATTCCCGAATGGCGAGGAGCAGACATCGAACAACTGTGTGGCGGATATAACAATGCCACGTACCGGTTAACCAAGGGCGACAGGAGCGCGGTGCTGAAACTGGACGTGTCGCCGCGAGACGA
The DNA here is from genome assembly GCA_002338605.1 of Proteobacteria bacterium UBA1847. GTDB lineage: Bacteria > Pseudomonadota > Gammaproteobacteria > Steroidobacterales > Woeseiaceae > UBA1847. The sequence continues at coordinate 10,660 of DDIP01000110.1, forward strand.
GACGCTTAACCCTCGTGTTGTCGAAGCTCAGATACAGAACATGGCAGCACAGGCCGGCCTGGCACCTGCTGTTATTTTCGCCGACGAACGCATGTATCTTGGTGAGTATGTCGAGGGTACTGCGTGGGCACGCGGTTGCCTGGGCAAGAAGGAAAATCTCGAGCGACTGGCCAGAACGCTGAAGAAACTGCATGCGTTGCCGTTGACGGGCCGGTCGTTCGATGCGCGCATTGCGGCAAAACGGTATGTTGAGAAAATCAGCGGGCTCGACGCGTCAGTCGTTCGCCAATGCCAGCGCATTATTGAGAGCATGCGACTCCCCCAAAACCTGTGTTGTTGCCACAACGACCTGGTAATCGAAAACATACTTACGACACCGGGGCTGGTATTTATCGATTGGGAGTATGCGTGCGACAACGACCCGTTCTTTGATCTCGCAACCGTTATCGAACACCACGAACTGTCTGACGCACAGGCGAATCTGCTACTGGACACCTATTTCGATGGCGACGGCCAACGTTGGCGGCCCTACCTCGAGAAACAACGCAAGCTTTACCTCGCGTTGTATTGCCTCTGGCTGGCGAGTCGACCCGGCAGTGACATGGCGCTGGTTCGGAGTGTCGCTGAACGGGTGGCTACCAGCTGTTCCTGAGTTCGCGCAATTTCAGGAATACCGTCCTCGAATCCGGACTGTCGCCGATCTCCGGAAAATCCTCCGCCAGTTTTTCGATCACTGACGGATTCTGGAGCCGGAAGAACGTATTGATTTCCTTTTCCTCGGCCAGTGTCGTAATGACTGCATTCGCAGGATCCTGGTCGCGGTACGCCTCAATCATCGCCGCAGCCGTCGCATTGTCGGGTTCGCGATCCAGGGTAAAGGCAAGATTGTTCAGCAGGTAATCGTGACCCGGGTACAACAGCGTTTCGTTGCCCAGTTTGTCGAGCTGTTGATCGAACGTATTGAATAATTCCTCAGGGTGGCCGCCATTGTGGCAATTGCCGGCACCTGCGTTGAACATCGTGTCACCGCTGAATAACGCAGGCTGGTCGGTTTTCGACAGCAGGCAGATGTGACACATCGTATGCCCGGGTGTGTCCAGGCATTCGAGTTCAACCGTGTGGCCGACCTTGACGATGTCGCCAGCGCCTACACCGCGGTCCACGTTTGGAATTCGGCTGCCGGCATCTTTGTGCGCAATCACCTTTGCACCGGTCGCCCTGACCACAGCCTTGTTACCGCCAATGTGATCGCCGTGCTCGTGCGTATTCAGAACTTGCGTGATGCGCCAGCCACGCTCCGCGGCGACAGCAAGGCACTGTTTGTAGTCGAGTGGATCGATTGCCAATGCGTCGCCCGTTTCCGGGCATGCGACCAGGTAGTTGAAATTCCGATACGCGTTGCCGGTCCAGATCTGCTCAACGATCACTCAGTCGATCCTGCCGCGAACGCCCGCTTACCGGCGACCCAGGTCTGCAGGACTCGAATATCGTCGATTTCCGATTCGGGGATCTCGAAATAGTCGCGGTCGATGATGATGAAATCGGCCCATTTCCCGGGTTCCAGGCTGCCCAGCCGGTCTTCCTGTCGAGCCGCAAAGGCAGCGGCCAGTGTGAACGAGTGCAGGGCTTCCTCACGGGTCAATGCCTGATCCTTGTACCAGCCGCCGGCGGGTTCACCGTCGCGGTCCTGCCGTGTTACCGACGCATAAAGGCCGTGAAACGGGTTGGACAGTTCAACCGGAAAATCCGAGCCATTGGCAATAACGGCGCCGGAATCCAGCAGTCGTCGCCAGGCATAGCCGCCCAGTATGCGTTTGGGTCCAATTCTGTCTTCGGCCATATTCATGTCGCTGGTTGCGTGCGTCGCCTGCATCGACGCGATTACACCGAGCTTCGCAAATCGCGGAATATCCTCGGGCGTAATAATTTGCGCATGTTCAACACGATTGCGCAGTGGAGACGGCTTGCCTCCCTGCGCTTTTTCAAACGCATTCAGCACCATGCGGTTGCCGAGATCGCCGATCGCATGTACGCCGACCTGGAACCCCATGTCATTGGCTTTGGCGACCTGTGCGTCGAGCTCTGACTGCGTCCAGAAGGGCAGGCCGCGATTCTCAGCGTCGTCGTCGTAGGGCTCGATCATTGCTGCGCCGCGGCTGCCCAGTGCGCCGTCGGAGTAAATCTTCACCGCGGCGATCTCCAGTCGATCATTGCCGTACTGCCTGATTGGCTTTCCAATCGCGTCGAGCACCTCGCCGGCACCGCCAATCATCGCGTAGATTCGCAAATCAAGCTCTTCGTTGTCGGCCATCGACAAGTAGACCTCGGCATTCATCAGGTCGATGCCCGCGTCATGAACTCCCGTAATTCCCTCGGCGAGCAGTGCATCGCTCGCCGCCTGAACGGCGGTACGCATGTCGCTCCTGTTCATAGGCGGTACATTGGCCTCGACCAGCTCCATTGCCCTGTCTATAAGGACACCTGTCGCGCGACCGTTACTGTCCCGAAGGATCTTGCCGCCAACCGGATCCGGCGTATCGGCATCAATGCCGGCAAGGCGCATCGCCGCGCTGTTTGCCCAGCCGGCTCGACCATCGATGCGCCGCAGCCAGACGGGGCGGTCGCTGACGACACCGTCGATCTGGGCTGCTGTCGGAAACGCCTGTACCGGCCACAGAACCTGGTTCCAGCCGCGACCGAGAATCCAGCGTGCGTCCGGTTTCTCGGCAGCATAGGCCTTGATGGACTCGATCGCACTGTCGAGGCTCGGTGTGCCCGTGAGGTCCAGGTTGGATTTCAGGAGGCCCAGGCCCAGTACGTGAGCGTGGGCATCGATCAGACCGGGCAGGAGCGTCTTGCCGCTTCCGTCGATCCGCGTTGCTGTGGGGTAGGCAAGCAGCAAGCGGTCGTCACCGGTCGCGGTGACCCGACCGTTATCGTCAAAGACAAGTACCGTGAACGACTTGAGTCCATCGCTTGTTGATGTATAACCCGTGATGTTGTGTACGGCGGTATCTGCGACTGCTATTTTGGCCGATGCCAGCAGGACGAGGGCGAGTATCGTTGATAGTTTTTTGATTTGATTCATTGGCATACTTTATCACGTGATTCGAACACCGAAGGCAGGAAATCGCAATGAAACTGGCAAGCTTTAACGTCGATGGGCGAGACAGCTACGGCGTCCTGCTTGGGGAATACCTTCGCGAGCCGGGGGAGGAATTTCGATCGCGATACGCCGATCTTCGCGCTGTCATTTCGGCCGCCGCACACCATGACATGACACACGACGAAAGCGGCACTGTGCACGATGTCGCCACCATTCGATTCTTGCCGCCAATTCCGAACCCGGACAAGATTCTTTGCGTCGGCGTCAACTACCGGCCGCATATCGAGGAAATGGGTCGAACTGTCCCGGACCACCCGGTTGTATTCGTGCGTTTCCCGGGCAGCCTGGTTGCCCATGACCGAGCGCTGGTACGACCACGGGTTTCGGAACAATTTGATTTTGAGGGCGAACTGGCCGTCGTCATCGGCAAACGTTCACGCCACGTTTGCCGAAGCGAAGCGCTAAGTTCTGTTGCCGGTTATTGCTGCTTTATGGATGGTTCGGTGCGTGACTGGCAAAAGCACACGATGCAGTTCACGGCCGGCAAGAATTTTCAGCATAGCGGAGCCGTCGGACCCTACCTGGTGTCACCCGATGAGGTTGCCGATTTGTTCAGCGTCAGTCTGACAACGCGCGTCAATGGGGAGGTCATGCAGCGCGGCCGGATTTCGGAACTGGTCTTCGATATCCCGGCGTTGATCGAATATTGCTCGACGTTCACGGAACTGCTGCCGGGCGACCTGATTGCAACCGGCACCCCGGGTGGGGTTGGCGCGGCCCGGACACCACCGCGGTGGCTGCGCGACGGAGACATAGTCGAAGTCGACATATCCGGGGTCGGTGTGCTCAGGAACCCGGTGTGCATCGAGCCTTGAAACACGCGCCTTAGACTTTGATTTTTCAGGCATTGCCGACCAGGAGTGATTGTGGTATTTCCGCTACAAAAAACGGAGGAATACCTGGATGCCTACTGAAACATGCCTAAAGGATTGACAAACTGTGGGTTTTCTGCGAATTTTCATCTCAACAGGCGTAGTCTTTCAGCAACAAATGACAGCGCCAAAAACGCAAGACACCTTCAGGTACGAATGGCGGGGGGATTCAGGGGGCCATAACCACGTGCTGACGTAGGTTTGGAAAAAGCGGTTTCTTCATTGAAGCCGCTTTTTTTTGTCTGCCGTTTGCGGCGCATCCATTGGCCGATTGCAGGCCGGGTTCCTGCGTTGTGATCAATAGCGACTCCCTGCTACATTGATCCACCAAAACAACAACGATGCCTTTCATGAATACAGATAAACGCCTGGCCTACTGGCGCGCCAACCTCCGCCTTGTTGGCGTCTGTCTCCTGGTCTGGTTCACCTGTTCCTACGGATTCGGTGTATTGCTCGTCGAGGAGCTCAACAGCATTCGTATGGGTGGTTTCAAACTGGGTTTCTGGTTTGCGCAGCAGGGCTCGATATACGTTTTTGTGCTGCTGATCTTCTTCTATGCCTGGCGTATGAATCGCATTGACCGTGAGCACAATGTGCATGAAGACTGAGGCAGAATGTTGAGCTTACAGGCACTGACATACGTCGTTGTCGGGCTGAGTTTCACACTGTACATCGCCATTGCAATCTGGTCGCGGGCGCACACTACCGGCGACTTTTATATTGCCGGCAAAGGCGTGTCGCCGATCGCAAATGGCATGGCGACCGCGGCCGACTGGATGAGTGCGGCATCATTCATCTCAATGGCAGGCCTGATCGCATTTCTCGGCTACGATGGATCGGTGTACCTGATGGGCTGGACCGGTGGCTA
>DDIP01000031.1 GCA_002338605.1 Proteobacteria bacterium UBA1847
TGCCACAGGGTTTTGCCGTATCGACCGCCATCGCGTCACGCAATACGTTGACGTAGCAATGTTCCTGCGGCAATCCGTTTGTCAGTGCTTCCCACTGTTCGCCACCGCCGCGGCTGCGATAGACGCGAAGCTTGCCATCGGGCGGGTAGTGCAACGAGTCGCTCAAGATCGGCACCACGTAAATTGTCTCGGGTTCGTGTGCGTGGACAGCGATCGGGAATCCGAAATCGCTGGGGAGGTTGCCGCTGACTTCGCGCCAGTTCTCGCCGCCGTCGTCGCTGCGCATGACATCCCAGTGTTTTTGCATGAACAAGGTGTCCGGTTTTGACGGGTGCACGACGATGCGGTGTACACAGTGACCGACTTCGGCTGTCGGATCCGGAATGTACTGTGAATTCAGTCCGTGGTTAATCGGTTTCCAGTTCTTGCCGCCATCGTCACTGCGGAAGGTTCCGGCTGCTGAAATCGCACAGAAAATTCGCTGGTCGTTTTTCGGGTCGAGAACGATTGTATGCAGGCACATGCCACCGGCACTCGGCATCCAGTTGGGACCGGATTCATGGCCGCGCAGACCCGCAAACTCGTGCCAGCTGGCGCCGCCGTCAGTCGTCCGAAATAATGCGGCGTCCTCGACACCGGCATAGCAGGTGTCCGGATCGTCATAGGAGGGTTCGAGATGCCAGACGCGTGCGAACTCCCAGGGATGCTGCGTCCCGTCGTACCACTGGTGGGTCGTCAACGGTCGTCCGGTTTCCTTCGACGTGTCGTAAACGAACAGATTGCTGACACCCTGTGGCATGCCGCTTTCGTCAGTCGACGGTTCGCCCTCGGAGCCAGGTTGTGACCAAGTCTTGCCGCCATCGTCCGAGCGCTGGATGATCTGGCCGAACCAGCTCGATGACTGCGATACGTAGATGCGGTTGGGGTCGGCGGGCGAGCCTTTCATGTGATAGATCTCCCAACCCGCAAAGTGCGGGCCGTCGACGGTCCATTGCTCGCGCTTGGTGTCGGAAGTGAGAATGAAGGCGCCTTTTCGGGTGCCAACGAGGATGCGGATTGCTGTCACATCGATACTCCCTTTGTGCGTTCTTTTTTGGGCCGGACTTCAGGTCCCCACGTACTTCGAGTATAGGCTACGCGCTATCTGCGGGTCATCGGTTCCCTTGATGATTGCCCGGCCGTCCGGGAACAGCGTGAGCTCATACAACTTATTGCTATCGGCTATTTGCGATCGCAGCATGTACTCGTTGGCAGAAACGACACCGTGCTTTTGAAGGCGTGCCGCAACGCCGTCGAGATTGAAACGGCCGTTTTCCTGCCGGTGGCGAATCTGGACGGCGTTACGGCCGCACAGCGAGACAGCACTGGATCCCGAGCTGCCGGACAGGAAATCGAAGCGATGCTGCTTGCAGCAGGGGCAGTCGCCGTTTGTGTACGCGTTGTCGATCTCGAGTTCATAAAAATCGTTCGCCCAGACATCGATGTTCAACAACTTTCTTCGGACTCGATCGTAGTTGCCGGTCAGAATTTTCAATGCTTCGGTGACCTCGATATTTGCGATGATGGCGACAAGTGGCCCGATCACGCCGACGGTGTCACAGGTCGGACTTGAGCCGGGGGGCGGTGCTTCTTCAAACAGGCAACGAAAACAGGGAGTCGAAAAATCCCCATCCGGCGACGTTGTCCACGGTGCATTGGTATCCGTGTGTGGCATGAAGGCGATGGCCATTCCGGTCGTGCCAACCGCGCCCCCGTAAACATAGGGCAGCGAATGTTTTACCGCGACGTCATTCGCCAGGTAGCGGGTTTCGAAGTTATCGAGGCCATCGACGAGAATGTCGACGCCTGTCGCATAGCGTTCGATGTTCGTATGGTTGATGTCGTCGACGATCGCCGTGACGTGAACGTCGGAATTGATTTCTTCGAGCCGCTTCTTCGCCGCGATCGCCTTCGGCAATGCGTCTTTGACATCCTGTTCGTCAAACAAGGTCTGTCTTTGCAGATTGGTCAGCTCGACGAAGTCCCGGTCGACAATGACCAGGTGTCCGACGCCGGCACGCGCCAGCATTTCGGCCGCCGCCGAACCGAGCGCGCCGCAGCCCAGTAACAGGGCGGTCGAATCCCGGAGTCGCTGCTGTCCATCGTTGCCGAAACCCGGCAACAGCATCTGCCGGTTATAGCGGGAAAAATCGGTTTTCATGTTCAGAACATTAGCACGCCGTGGGGCGCCTTGAGTGCGGGAAAGCGCCTTATTGAAACTGGCTGAAGAAAGACCACACGGCCTCGGCACCGTCGATGTCCCTGTTGACGCGCCCAACGACCAATCGCGGCAGGTATTGCCGTCCGGACGGCCAGGTGTGACCGCCACCCTCGATGCGAAACAGCACAACCGGGGTGAGGTCACAGGCTCGCCAGGCCGTCTTGCGCACCTGCATACGATCCCGCCTTGTGTCGATAATTTCTTCGATCGATTCTGCTGCGCACTCGTTTCTGCTGCGCCAGTACTCGACGGTTGCATCAGTGGACATCACTTCATCGCGTTCCCGCTTGCCGACTTTTATCCTGCCGCCGTCGTAGGGAACCAGCGGGTCATCCGTTCCGTTGATAATGGCGATTGCGGTGGCGGGCGCCTCCACACATTCCTGTTGCATGTAAACCGGCATGGGCATCGCAACTGGCGCGATAGCACGAATCCGGTCCGGGTGAGCACAGGCGACGAAGTAGGAGGCCTGGCCGCCGCGCGAGATACCGGTGGCGAAGATTCGATTCTCATCGATTGGTAGCGTGCGGACGAGTTCGCCGATGAGATCGCCGAAAAAGCGGCGATCGTTGATGCGGATTTCAAGCGATTCGGAAATTTCGCCACCGCCAAGGTCCCACATTTTATCGATGGCGTTCGGGTATACGACATAGAAATCCTCGCGGTCAGCGATCTTGTGCATTGAGCGACCGACTTCCCGAGAGATGCCTTTTGCTGTCCCGCCTCCACCATGAAAGACGAGCACCAGCGGCCTGGTTTCGGAGCCCTGTATCGCCCTCGCGGGCGAGTACAAGAGGTAAGAGCGCTCCCGTTCACCGACAAGAATTTCGTGCGTACTCAAGGTCCCGGCTGATCCGCGTGCGAGAGCGTTGGTGCTGAACCACATGGCGATCAGGACCAGCAGCAGAACGTCAGCGAGCAATATGAGCCTGGATCGAGACAAGCCTTAGTTCCCGCTCTTGCTGCGAATAAACTCCGCGAGATCCTTCTTGTACTTCACCATCGACGGCTCGTGAACGTACATCATGTGTCCGGCCTCGTAATACTCGATGCTGATGTTCTTGCGGAGTTCATCCGGGATTCGCAGGTGGTCGACGTAATACTCGGTCGCGAGGTGCGGTGTCGCGAGGTCGTAGTAACCCTGTTGCACAAGAACGCGCATTGACGGGTTTTGCTGCATGGTCATCGCGAGATCAATCGACGTGTTCGGCATTGGCAGTTTGAAGCCTTGCAGATCGGGTTGTGCGTGGCTCCAGTCCCATTGCAGGAACAGATTGCCGAATACGGTGTAATTGCCGACGTCCTCAACACCGAGGTCATTCTGGTAATAGTCCATGAATGCGGCGAGGTAGCCCGGCCCGATTGAGGTGGACATCGGGTCGTAGCTCATCGTCTCGCCGAGCCGATTGATCATGTGGCCGCTGAACCGTGAATCGATGCGGCCGATCGTCGTGCCCGTGGCCCTTGCGAGCTCCTTGTTGAACTGACCCTCGTTAATCCTCAGATCGGCACGGTCCCAGTAGTCTTCGGACAGGCCCGTGTAGTGCGACAGTCTTTCCAGTACGTAGGCACGCTCCTCGCCGGCCAGCCGGCTGCCTTTGAGGAGGGCCGGCGCATACTCGTTCAACGCAAAGTTCGCAACTTCCTCCATGAAGGCGGGAAGGTCGTCATGTTTTTCGGACAAGGCACCATGATAATTCGCAGTTGATGCGAATGTCGGCAGGAACATAACGTGTGGCAGGTCGATGCCCATACCGGCAAACCCGGTCGCGAATTCCATGAACGGTGATACGAGAATGACACCGTCCAGTGCCACCATGTGGTTGGTCAGCAGGTAGTAGGCAACGCCGCCGGAACGAATGCCGCCATAACTCTCACCGAGAATGTACTTGGGCGATGCCCAGCGCTTGTTCTCGGTCAGGTATTGCACGATGAACTCAGATACCGACTTGATGTCCTGGTCGACGCCCCAGAAGTCCTCTCCCTTTCCGACACCGACCGGTTTCGAAAACCCTGTACCAACGGGGTCGATCATCACGAGGTCGACCTCGTCGATGATGCTGTATTCATTGTTAACGCGCCGGTACGGCCCGTTGTCGGACCAGCCTGCGTCTTCGACAACGGCACGCTGTGGTCCGAGGACGCCCATGTGCAGCCAGATCGAAGCCGAACCGGGACCGCCATTGTAGGCAAACATGATCGGGCGCTCGCGCTTGTTGCCGCCCTTGGCAACGTAGGCTGTGTAGCCGAACAGCGCGGTCGCCTCGTCCTTGTCGTTTTTCATCAGCATCGTACCGGCCGTCACCGTGTAGGCGATGTTCTTGCCGCCAACTCTTGCGGTTTGATCGGTAACCCAGGTCTTGGCTTCAGGTACCTTTGCGGGTGCTTCTTCGTCTGCGAATACGGCGGGGGAAATAAAAGTGAGGGTGATCAGGACAGCCAGTCTTTTCATTGTTATTTCCTTGTCATCGAAGGATTCAGGCGATTTCGGCAGAATATCATCTTTGGGCTTCGCATCGACGCCTGACGGCCTCCGCCGGTACAAATAGCTGCTCCATCAGGTAGGTCTTGAAGTCTTCATCGAAAGCCTGTTCCGCGACAGACTCTGACATGCAGGTCAGCCACTGATCGCGCTCCGGCGTCGTGATCGCAAGGTGCGCATGCACTCGTGGTATACCGATGGCTCCGTATTTTTCCGTGTAGAGTTTTGGCCCGCCGAGCCAGCCGCAGAGGAAGCGTGCGAGCTTGTCGCGCGATTCGTCGTTGTCGTCGGGGTGCATTTCCCAGATCGTCTCGAAGCGCGGATCGCTTTCCATGCGATCGAAAAAAACGTCGACCAGCCTGAAGATGCCCGCCTGGCCGCCAGCGGCACGGAATGACGCATCGCCTGTGCCGTACGGGATTGGCGGTTTCATGCGGAAAGCCGGACCACGCCGTTGATATTCGCGAGGATGACGCTTTCTTTGACACCGCTACAGAGGGTGATCTGGATCAGGATCCGGCAGGTGACTGCACCATCGGTTCATCGGCACGGAGAAAAAGCCATAGCAGCGCGCCGATCAACACAAGAGCGGCACTGCTGACGATCGCGATTGTCCAGCCAAACCAGTTGGCAATCACCGGCACCATCATTCCACCGACTGCGCCCGGCAGGTTGCCGCCGGTGTTCATGACGCCGGTTGCAACCTGTGCATGACGCCCGGCAATGCCCATCGCCGCAACCCAGAATGGTGACTCTGTGACCTGTGTAAAGCCGAAACTGCAACACAGCAGGACGACTGCGACGGTGACGTTGTCGGAGGTCGCGCCAAAGTAGAGAAACAGACCGGACAGGATAAGGCCGGTCATTGCCTGGTAGCGAGTCCCGAGGTGGATACCGAATCGTCGCACCAGCATGTCACAACTGAAGCCCCCTGCGGTTGCACCGATGGCGCCGAGTATCCATTGCGCAGCGGTGAACAGGCCGGCATCGGTGGCTGAGAAGCCGCGGATCTCGACCAGGTAGAAATAGAACCAGCTGAAAAACAGGTAGAACACGTAGTTCATGCAGAAGTAGCTGCCGGTCAGCATCAGGATATTGCGATTCTTTAACGCGTGTTTCCAACTGCCCTTCTCGATCGACACGTCGAGAGCAGGGCGGTCCGACTGAATGAAGCGAAGTTCCGATGTCGTGATTTTCGGGTGGCTTGCCGGGTCGTCCCGAACAAACCAGTAATACGCGAATGCGGCGATCAGGCCCGTCGGCGCTGTGATCAGAAGTGCGCCTCGCCACCCGTAGCCTTCCATCAACCAGACCAGCAACGGAGCGGTTAATGCACCGCCCAGGGTCAGGCCGGTGCTTGTCAGGCCATTCGGTAGACCCCACTGCCGGACCGGAAACCATCGCTCGACGGTGCCGCCGATTGTGACCGGAAAAAAGGGCGCCTGGAACGCACCCAGGATAAATCGTATGACCACGAGTACGACGACGATAGTTGTTACCGTCCAGGAATCGGCGCCAGGAACGATGGCCGTGACAAACGTCAGCACGGCCCAGGCGATTGCAATGACCGTGATCGTCAGACGCGGACCGAAGCGGTCTCCGACAATACCGCCGGGAAACTGGAACACGGTATACCCCAGCGCGAGCGCCGAGAACACCAGTCCGAGCTGGTACTCGTTCATGCCGAGGTCATGCATCATCTCGACACTGACAATCGAGAGGTTGGTGCGCAGCATGTAAAGAACCAGGCCGCCCAGGAAGATGACCGCAAGTACGATCCAGCGAAGGCCCTTTACAGGCGTGGGCAAGACTTATTCCTCAGCGCAGGCAGTACGAAGGAACGCGTTCATGGATTTTCCCTGTAGTTACAGTGACTGGGACATTAGCATAGGAGATTCGGTGGATGGTTGATGCCGCCGCTTCGGCTAGTCATTCGGGAGCATTTGTTCCAGCCTGGGTAATAGCCGTTGCCACTTCCTGCAACTGATTGCTGTCTGATCGCCAAGTACAATCGCACTGCGAATCGAGCGAGCCAGAGCATTGGCGCTAAGACGCTGATAGTAAGGCATTTGCCAGACGTAAAAGGGCAGCACCTCTTCGAGCGTCAGATCCGTGTTCAGCATTTGGTTGAACGCCTCGTAGAATCGACGTACTGCGTCGGAAACCGGGTTGCGCTCAGCGAGGTTCTCGGACGGTGCAATCGTCCACGTCCTGTCGGCCTGCAGAACGCAGGTACCAGCGTAGTTTTCGCGTCTTTCCTGCGACCATTCGTCCGGTGCGATCAGGCTGAGATTCCAATCGCCGTTGATCCAGTATAGGTAATTCGGTACGCCTGCGACGGGCCTGTACTTGAAGGTTGCCGACAGAACGAGCATGGAGGTAAAAAACTCTGCGAGCAGCTGCCGCTGCGGCTTGGCGATGACACCGCGCGGTGCACTTTGGTACCAGTCAAGCATAAACCCGTTGGCACCCTTGCCGTCCGGATTGCCATCGGCTTTTGCTGCGAGTTCACCGTGACGTGGCTGACGTAGCGTTATTTCAGTCATGAGATCGATGTGACGTGTGGACAATTCTTGCTGGTTACCGGGTTTTCCATGGCATTGGCGAGTGCACAGGCGCCGCTCCCTGCCAATTGCCTTGCGCTGAATGTTGGCAAACAAGCCAGCCAATAGCCACTCAGGGAACGCTCATCCAACCACCAAAATTAGGGTGGCAGTCACCCTAATAGCAAATCGCAGATATGGTGACTGCCACCCTAATTGCAGTTATGGTGACTGCCACCCTAATTGGGGGGTTAGTTTCTGTCGAGGCGGCGCATCAGGGCGTCGGCCTGGCCGCGCAGTTTTTCGGAGCGACGTGCTTCACGGAATGCGGCACGGGCTTCGCCTTTCATGCCGGCTTCTGCGGCGCTCATGCCGGCGAGCAGATAGATTCTTTCCGGCTCGTCGAGGCCGCCGAGGTTGATGGCTCGCCGGTACGCATCGTGCGCTTCCTTCCAGGCTTCGTCTTCGAAGTAAATATTCCCCAGCATCTCGTAAGTCCGGCCGTCCGGCGCGACTTCGGCAGCTTTTCGTAATGCTGCGCGGGCCTGTGGACGCTCCCTGGACATCAGCCACAGGTCGGCGAGCCGCTTCAGGGATTCCGAGTCTGCCTCGATTGACTCGTCGGCCAGGTGTTTGTCGAGGAGCCGTGCCGCTTTCTCGGGCACCTCAATGGCGCTGTAGAGCGCAATCATGCGCTTTAGGTCATCGGCGCCTTCAAGCAAACCGGCGTTGTACGCAATCGTTATTGCGGCGACGGCCTGCCGACTGTCTTCCAACTGCATGTGGTGATTGGCCAGCAGGCGCCAGTTGTCGTTTTCGTAGGGATTGCGTTCGATCATACCGAACAATAACGCTTCGGCTTCAGCGTATTTCTTTCGCTCAAAAAGGGCCTGGTAGTAGAGCCGGTACCACGACTCTTTCGGTGATTTTTCGGAGGTAATTGCAATCGCGAGCAGTTCTTCCGCTCGCTCCATGCGATCTGTCATGAAGTTCGCGTATGCAAGCGTAAAGATCTGCCCGGGCTGTTTCAGGGATTCCGTGTTCGCGTACCAATACTCGATTGCATCCCGCGCCTCCTCAAAGCGATCGTCACCCAGCACGATCTGGCCATAGACGAGTTTCAGGTCTGCAGTCAATGGAATACCAATATCCGGCAGTTGCAGTGCTTTCTGCAATGCTTTTCGCGCACCGTCAATCTGATCCAGAAAAACATAGGTATGCGCAATGTATTGCAGCACAATGGCGTGATCATAGGGCTCACGCGCCGTTCTGGGTTCGTATTCCTGCAGGACGCTGAGCGCTTCGCTGTAACGTTCCTCATTCCACAGCTCCTGCACGTCCATCATCTTCAGGTAGGTCCTGTTGGATGCGCGATCCGTGGCCGCGAGCGTGGACACGGATATCAGCAATACCATGCAGATAACTATCGCAAGTAACTTTCGCATCTAATCTTCCGCCAAAACGAAACGCAGCCGGGTATAAGTCTTGACTTGAACGGGTTTGCCATCAACGAATTGTGGCTGGTATTTGAAACGTACAACTGCCCGAAGTGCCGCTCGGTCAAAGACGCCCGGCGGCTCGGAACGAAGAACCTCCGGGTCGATGACTGCACCTGTTTCGGTCACAGTGAATCGCACCAGTACATAACCCTCGGTTCCATTCTTGCGCGCGTTCATCGGGTATTCCGGCGGCACACGAACCAATGGTGTGAGCTCCCGGGCAATGGCAATGTCGGAACCGATGCCGATATCAATATCAATGTCGGGTATATCGATCGACATGCCGGTCAGGCCAGAGTCGGTCGCGGCACTGAGTCGACGCAAGTCCTGTTGCATTTCCTGGGGTGGTTTTTCCGGGGCTTTTGGATCGCGCCGCGATCGTACCTCGCGGGATTGCTCGGCCATGCGAATGAAGTTCGCGATATCGATGTTACTGGCGTCGGTGAGCCGAATCCGTTTCATGCCGACCATCATTTCGATCGCTGTGAACATCAGAATGTTGACGACAATCGCCGCAATGACAATGATCGGCAAGCGAGTCGACGCAGTTCGCATTACATGCCGTCCGGAGTTGCTGCTACCGCGACGTTCTCGACTCCCGCAAGGCGCGTCTGGTCAAGAACTTCGATGACCAGCCCTGTCTTGGAGTTGTCATCGGCGAGAATGACGACCGCTCCCTCGGGATTCTCGGCGTGCAGTCGCTCGACGTGCCCTCTCACGCTGCGGGGGTCGACGCGCTGCCTGTCTATCCAGACCTCGTCGTTCGAGGTGACCGCAATCATGATGTTGGCTTTTTGCTGAATTTCTGCAGTTCGCGCGCTGGGCCGCTCGATCTCGACACCCGATTCCTTTACAAAGGAAGCGTTAACCGCGAAGAAAATCAACAGAATAAAAACCATGTCGATAAGCGGCGTAATATTCATCGCCGAAGGACCGGCTTCCGATTTTAAATGGTCGCGTGTTGCCATCTATTCCCCCTCCACCAGTTCGGTTTCGAAACGCAGCGCAAGGTTTTCCGAGCGACTCTCGAGGTCGGCTACAAAATACAGGCCGGACAATGCCGTAAAAAGCCCGGCCATTGTCGTTACGAGCGCTTCCGAGATGCCCGATGCCATACCGCGTGTATTGCCGGTTCCGAATACTGTGATGACTTCGAAGACCTTGATCATTCCGGATACCGTTCCGAGCAGTCCCAGCAAGGGCAGAATGCCGGTCAGGGCCTGCAGTGCCGGCAGGTTGCGATTTGATTCGGCGATGAGTTCGGCAACAATTGCGCGGATGCGGCGAAAGCGCATTTCGTCATCAAGATCCTTACGCGTGGCCTGCCAGTCAGCACGCAGGCGACTGCGTACGTCGCCCATTTGCCGCCAGTGAAACCAGTAACGCTCAATGATCAGTATCCAAAGCAGTATTGAAGCGAACAGGATCGCCCAGAGGGTGAGACCACCCTGCTCAAAGAGTGCTGCCAGGCCGTCTTTGTATTCAGTCCAGTTCATTGTTGGTCAACAGGTCGCTGCTGTACTTGCCGAGGCGCTCGATAAGCCGGTTCGCACGCCCTGTCAGGAGACTGTGAAACAGCACCAGGGGAATAGCGACCGCGAGTCCGAGCTGTGTTGTTATCAAGGCCTGCGAGATACCGCCAGACATCAGCTTGGGATCGCCGGTGCCGAACAGCGTGATCGACTGAAAAGTCTCGATCATGCCGGTCACCGTGCCCAGCAAACCAAGCAAGGGGCTGACCGCGGCCAGCACAGCAACCGTCGCGAGACCGCGGTTCAGGTAGGAGGCTTCTTCTGCAAGCGCCTCGTCAAGACGAATACCCAGTGACGTCATGCTTTCATCATCTTTCGCTGCGGCGATCAGTTTCAGGCGTCCCAAGGCATTCTTGTCGCTGACGTCTTTGCTTATCGCCTGCTTGTCGATTCGACGACGTGCCGAGAGCAAGGAGAATGCACGTCGGATCACAATGACCAATCCGATCGCACCGAGAATCAGGATCAGGTAGCCGATACTGCCACCCTGTCGAATACGCTCTTTCACATCCGGTGATTGCACCATCAGGCTGAGAATGGCGCCTTTCGACGGATCGAGCGCCATCGCAACCATGCCGGTCGTCGAATCCTGAAGGTCTTGCGCCATTCGCTGGAAGCGCAGCGCAGGTTGTCGACTCAGCTCAACGAGTTTTCCACTCTCCGGGAGATATCGCAGAAAAGAGCCGTTGCTAACCGACGTAAACACGCCGGCGCGTGTCACCACCTGCTGCTTTTCGTCACCCTGCGGTCTGATGACGGTCGCGTTGAATCGCACGACCTTGCCTGACTCGCTGATCTCTGTGAGCACCGTGGTCCAGAGGCGTTTGATGTCGTCAATCGTGGGTGTCGTTTCGCCCTTGCCAATACTTTGCAGAAAATCAGACCGCTCGGCTTCCTCAGCGGCAACCAGCGAGGATTCCAGAACGTTATCGGCGCTGAGCGCGGCTTGTCGCACGATGGCAAACAGGTCGTTCAGGTCTCCGGCACGCTCTTCAAGCGTCGCCTCATACTCGGTCAGCGTTGCTTCGTTGCCCTCGTAGTCCGCTCGCAGCCGGTCGGCGCGAAGATTCGCCGCTTTCAACTGTGCTTTTGCATCCTCGAGCAACTGCCTTTGCTGCTGGCGGTCGGCTAGAAAACGATCGATACGCTGCTCATCATGCTCGGCTTCTTTGAGTGCCTCCTGTCGCACGGATTCGACAAGCGCATCAACATCGCGGGTATCCGACCATGACATCACCGGCAACAACAGCAGGGCGAGAATCGTCAGGTTCTTCATGTTCGATCCTCCGGTGCGGGGATGGGAAGGCGAATCAGGTCGGGCGGCAGCTGCTTGCGGGCAATGCGGATGGCGCGGTCGAGCGATTGCCGGTAGCCGTCATCCAGAACTACCCATTCATCACTGGTGTTGTCCCAATAGCCAATTTCCAGACCGTCGAGTGTCATGTAGTAGAGACCAAGTCGCCCGAAGCGTAGAAACGCGACCGTGCGGGTCTCGTTATTAAAAGTCATCTCGCCTTCGTAGGCCTCTATCGTGTGGCCGTATTCGAGTTCGATCTGGTAGGCCTCGGTGACGCGGCGATATTTTTCGGAAGTGGGGACTTCCGGTCGCGCCATGAGTTTTTTGAGTTCGGCAATGCGCATGCCGCGCTCGGTTTCGAGGTAAGGAATATCGATACCAACGAATTCGTCGAGTACGTCGATCATGCGGACGATGAGCGGCAGAATCCGACGCTTGGTAATTTCGATTTCCTGAAACTGCCGTTCGTAGTCAGCGATCTCCACGCGTTGCGTTGCTACCAGTTGCTCGAGCTGATCGTTGTAAGCGCCCAGGTCCTCGATCTGCGCCATCGTCGAGCGGTACTCATTGAGCAGGTCCCGGGTCGCGTCGTCCAGCGCGTTGACACGTTTTTGCGTATCGATACTGGTTTGCAGACTCGCGTCCTGGGCATCCAGCGCGTCTTCGGCGGAAAGCTGTGCGAAGGAATCATTCAGGCTGAAGAAAATTGGGACGGCAGCAAGCAGTGCCATCAGTCGCAGTCTCTGCATGAGCTATTGCTCCCCTGATTATCGGATTAATGAGTTCTTGGGGCTCCATTCATTGTAGAAAGCAGGGATTTGAGCGGTGTCGTGGAAATTACCTAGTGAGGTTCGGTGTCGAGAAGAATGCCCTCTGGCGAGGCTAAAGCCGCAGCAGCGGCAAGGGATGCTCGCAACCGCCTCATTGGCCAAACACCTCATCAAGCACGGCGTTGGCTCGATACAGTACTTCGTCGGCGGACTCATCGCCAACCGCCCGCAATGTGGCGCCGTACTCTGCCAGTGCCAGTGCGCCATGCCAGTGAAGTGGCTGCTCGTCGCTCGCAGCGATCGTGGCGATTTGCTCGCCATAGCGGAGCGATTCGTCGAGATTCCCTGCTTGCCGATAGTGCGCTGTCACCGCACCGAGGAAAGGCAAGAGGGTCACATTCCCAACTCCGGTCGAAGTTCCCTTTTCCAAGAGCGCATCCAGCAGCAGCGGTTCAGCTTCATCGAACCTGCCTTGCGCGCTGAGAGAACGACCCAGTTCACGCATTGCGCTTAGCCGATAGGTACTCGACAATTGTTTGCCGTGCAGCAGAGCCCGGCGAAGTTGGTGTTCCGCATCGACATAACGCCCCCGCTCGTTATTCAGTTGGCCCATCAACATGGACAACTGGGCGATGAGATCGCCCTCGCTACCTTGCAGTCGCGTCGCTATTGCTACTGCGTCGGTGAACAGGGCTTCGGCTTCCACGTAGCGTCGCATATCCATTAATGCGCTGGCCGTGCCACGCATGCGGGCGACATAGCTCAGGTGATCCTCGCCGACATTGGTCCGCGTCATTGCCTGGGCGGCTCGGTAGGCCGCCAGGGCATCGGAAAGGCGCCCGAGTCGTTTCAGCGCTCCGGCCTTTGAAGCGATCATGAAAGCAATCTGCTCGTAATTTTCCAGCCAGACTCGGCCGCCTGCCTCGATGCTGCTGTCAAACAAGTCTACGGCTTCAACAAGTTTGCCGAGATGCGTCAGCACGAGAGCAAGGTTTGACTGACGAATGATGGTGTTCGGGTGCAGTTCCCCGTCAACGCGTATTGATAGCGCCACGGTTTCGCGGTGCAGCGCTTCCGCTTCGGCATAACGCCCCTGGAATGACAGCACGTTGGCCATGTTGCCGCGCATGTCGATCGCGTTCGACGTTTCTCCGTCGCCATTTGCAATCAGGATATCCAGCGCGCGCCGCTCCAGTTCCAGCGCCTCGTCGATTTTGCGCGCCTCAAAGAGTATGACGCCCAGTCGTGACATGACATAGGCCGTGTCGCTGTCGGTTTCGCCAAGCTCCTGCTCAGCTATTTCCAGGGTACGACGTTCGTAGTGTTCTGCTTGTTCGAGGTCGCGATTCTGGCGCATCGCTTCGGCCAGGTCATGCGTTGTCTGCGAAATTGATAAGAGGTTTGGCGGGTCTTCCGCTTCCTTGTAGGCCAGCACGCGTTCCAGCATCGCCGTTGACTGCTCGAGGTGACCCAGCGCGGTCATGCTGCTCGCCATGATGCGCATCAGCTCTGCCTTGACCTTCGGTTGCTGCTCAAGCGTCTCAATGCGTTCGCTGCCCTGCAGCAAGAGTTCAACCGCGCTGACCACCTCGCCCTTCGATTCATGCGGCGACGCGCTCTCGAAGAGGCTTGTGAGAAAGCCGGAGACTTCACTTGCCTGCGCCGCCGCGAGATTCGCCCGATCGCGCTCGTCGGCGAGTCGTACCGTATAAAACAGTACCAGCGCGGCCATTGTGGCAACAACGGTGACAGTGACCGCCAGTCCCCTGGCATTTCGCACCAGGAACTTGCGTGCTTTGTAAGCCCAGTCGTCGCCGCGTGCCTCAATCGGCTCGTGCGCGAGGTAGCGTCCGATATCGTCTGACAGCGTACTTGCTGTAGCGTAGCGGCGGTCCGGTTCTTTCTGCAGCGCCTTCAACGCAATGTTGTCCAGGTCGCCGGCGAGTTGCTTTCGAAGCCTGTCGAGCGAAACGCTGCGGCTGGCAAAGATGGTGTCCGGCGTATCGACGGCCGAAATAGCCGTACTTGGCTTCCGGGGATCGCTATCGACGATCGCAGCCTCATAGTCGCGCGCGGTCAACAGCGGCACGCTGTACGGTGACGCGCCGGTCATCAATTTGTAAAGCAGCATGCCAAGCGCATAGACATCGGTCGCAACCGAAACCGGCTGTCCACGAACCTGTTCCGGGCTTGCATACTCCGGTGTCATTGCGCGCATGCCTTCTCGCGTGACGGCCATTGTTTGCTGGTAAGCCTCAGCCTCCAGCAGCTTGGCGATGCCGAAGTCGAGCAGTTTCGGGTTGCCGTTGGCATCGACCAGGATATTGTTCGGCTTCAAGTCACGATGCACGACGAGGTTGCGGTGCGCGTAGTCGACTGCCGTACAGACCTTCCGGAACAGCGCGAGGCGCTGGTCGATCGAAAGCCTGTTATCGTCACAGTGTTGATCGATTGGCAAGCCGTCAACGTATTCCATGACCAGGTAGGGAAGGCCGTCCTCGGTCGAGCCGCCGTCAATGAGTTGCGCGATATAGGGATGATTGAGATTCGCGAGAATCTGGCGCTCGGCACGGAAACGATTGATCGCTTCAGTCGCCAATAACTGCGCGGCCATGACTTTTATCGCAACGGTCTGTGCATATTGCCTGTCGGCGCGCTCGGCCAGGAAAACGGCACCCATGCCGCCGCCCGCGAGCCGCCGTGTAATTGTCCATGCACCGAAGTGGCGACCAATAAATGGATCTTTGGCAGAGCCCGCCAGCGAATCAACTGTCATCGACAGTGGCGAGTGTGACCCGTCGACATTATTTGCATCGGCGGCCAGCAAGTCTCGCAACTGCAACGCGAGCCCCGGATCGCTCACGCTAAAGTTTTCAACAAAGGATTCGCGGCTGTCTCCCTCCAGGGCGACGGCTTGCTGAAACGCGGATTCAAGCTTTTCCCAGTTGTCGTCGCTCATTCTGCAAATGTAACCGGTTTCGCCGTGGCCTGTCTGAGGTA
This sequence comes from Proteobacteria bacterium UBA1847, assembly GCA_002338605.1. Taxonomy (GTDB): domain Bacteria; phylum Pseudomonadota; class Gammaproteobacteria; order Steroidobacterales; family Woeseiaceae; genus UBA1847. Next base: position 15,384 of record DDIP01000031.1, read on the forward strand.
ATCAGTAAATCATTAATACCAGTACAGTTATTAGCATTTCCCGGGTCCCGCGCCGGCGTAGAATCGTGCTTCCCGGCCGCCGCCCAACGGCGCTCGCACTTGCCGTGTTCCGTGCTCCGGCGGACTCGGCGCCGGAAGATCAGTTGACGTCAGGTCGAGTTGCCACATTCGGGTTGATAATCGAGTTAACTTGATTAACAATAACCGCCAATCAATCTCGGCAGAGAGGCACTATGCAACTTACGGTCGCGGCGACGCAGATGGCGTGCACCTGGGACGTAGAAACCAACGTGGCTATCGCCGAGGGGCTGGTCCGGGAGGCTGCGGCAGCGGGCGCTAACATCGTCCTGATTCAGGAGCTGTTTGAGACACCCTATTTTTGTATCTCGGAGAAATCCGGGCATTTTGACCTGGCGCATGAGGTCGACGGGCATCCGACACTAAAGCGCATGCAGGCTCTCGCCAGGGAACTAGGTGTCGCTCTTCCGTTTTCGTTTTTTGAAAAAGCCGGGCTCGCCCACTACAACTCAGTCATCATGATTGATGCCGACGGGTCGATTGCGGGCCACTATCGAAAAAGTCATATTCCTGACTTTCCGCTGTACGAAGAAAAGTTCTACTTCTCACCTGGCGATACCGGCTTCCGGGTTTTTGATACGCATTTCGGGCGTGTTGGCGTCGCCATATGCTGGGACCAATGGTTTCCGGAAGCTGCCAGGATCATGACGTTAATGGGTGCTGAGATCCTGCTCTATCCAACGGCCATCGGAAGCGAGCTCGACAAGCCGGAGTTCGACAGCAAGAACCATTGGCAAATGACCATGCGCGGGCATGCCGCTGCCAACATTCTACCGGTCGTTGCGTCGAACCGAATTGGCAGGGAAACCGACGGTGAGCTGATGATAGATTTCTATGGGTCATCGTTTATTGCGGATGAAACCGGCGCGCTGTTACAGGAGGCCGATCGGGATACGCAGGGCATTCTCGTGCACAGTTTTGATCTTGCCAAGATTGCACAGTACCGACGGGAGTGGGGGGTGTTCCGGGACCGTAGACCAGATCTTTACGGGCCGCTGCTGACCCTGGATGGATATACTACGCCCCGCAACGGCTGATGAGAATTCCGAACTTTGGGCCCTTCCTCGCCTTCTCGATAATCGGCACCGTTACGCTGCTGCCATTGCTGGTATTGCCCGCAATGGTGGGCGTGCTTGTCGACAATGCGGCAATGACGGACTCGTCGGCGGGTTTCTCCGCTTCGGCTCACTTTCTCGCCGGGGCGACAGCGGGGTTGTCTCTGGCCGTTCGAATACATCACCTGAATCTTCGACGGCTTTCGCGGCTCGCACTCATCGGCGCCATTGCGGCAGACATCGCCTCAGCATTCACCGTTGGTGATTCAATTTTCTTTTTTGCCAGTCGCATCGCGGCGGGACTCGCACTCGGCTCAGCCTACGTTGCCAGCGTCGCAGCATTCGCACGATATGACGACTACGAACGTGGCTATGGCCTGTTCGTAACCTTGCAATTTGTCGTTAGTGGGCTGGGGCTGTACATCGTTCCCGTATTCGCAGATGAGCTGGGTGGCAAGGGTCTGTTTCTCGCATTCGCAGCCGCCGATACACTGGCCCTGTTCCTTGTGAGCTATTTGCCAATGTCGTCAGGATCGGCTGCCAAACAGGAAACAGGCGAGTCGGAGTTCGCGGTCCTGCTAAAATATTCTGCACTCTTGGCGATCCTCGGTTTTGCCGTCTTCGAAGCGGCCAATAACGCTCAATTCGCATTCATCGAACGCTTCGGTGTCTCTCTCACCATCTCGGACCACAAAATCGGAATGGCACTGCTGATTGCGTCCCTCATCGGTATTCCCGGCGCGTTCATCGTCGTTCTTGTTGGTGGCCGTTTCGGGACGCTATTACCACTGATATTCGGCATTGCAATCGCACTGACGGGCCTTGTCGTCCTGATCAATGCGGACCGTTACATCGCCTACCTGATCGGCGGTTGCTGCATGGGTTTCTCGTGGGCTTTCTGCCTGCCTTTTATTCAGTCACTACTCGCAACCATCGACCGACAAGGCAGCGCTATCGCAGCGGGTTCGGCATTCGCAACCGTCGGTAGTGCAGCGGGTCCAGGTCTCGCATCGATCGTCGTTGTCGGCGGGCGATATGTGGATGTCTTCCTGCTGTCGGTCGGGCTTTTCACCATTTCGGTGGTGCTATTCGTGATGGCGGACAAAACAAGGAAACAGCATCGATGAAAAAAGACCAATCTTCGGAGGATCCCCGGGACTTTGGCTACTACATGCCCGCCGAGTGGACGCCGCATGAGTGCTGCTGGATGGCCTGGCCGTGCCGTGCCGGCTTGTGGTCAAATGAGGCCGCAACCCAGACAGACTATGCCAATGTCGCCAAGGCGATCGCCGGATTTGAGTCCGTCAAAATGCTGGTACCTGCCGCAAGACTTGATGCGGCGCGACAGCTGCTGGGTAATGACATCGAGATTGTCGAAATGTCAATCGATGATTCGTGGGCGCGCGATTCGGGCCCGAATTTCCTCGTCGGAGGAGAGCAACTCGCCGGTTCCGACTGGGTATTCAACGCCTGGGGAGAAAAATATCATCCCTACGATCAGGATGCCCGTATGGCCGAGCGTATTCTGAAGCTCAGCGGAGCTCGCCGTTTTGACAGCTGGCTGGTTGCCGAAGGCGGTGGCATAACTGTGGACGGTGAAGGCACGGTGATTACGACGGAATCCTGTTTTCTTAACAAGAATCGAAATCCGGGGCGAACGCGCAGAGAAATCGAAGCGGAGCTTTGTCGAACGCTGGGTGCTGAAAAAGTCATCTGGCTACCGGGTGACATCGAGGAGACGGAAACGGATGGTCACGTTGACGGGATTGCAGCGTTCATCGAGCCGGGCCGCGTATTGGTCGAAGTCAATTCCGACAAAACGGATCCGCACTACTCAGTCGGCATCGACAATGCGAACGCCCTGACGGGCCAAACAGACGCAAAAGGGCGCGAGCTTCAAATCGAGTTTATCGAAGAAGGCATCTACCACGAAGGAGTCTGGAACGGTGGCTGCAGTTCCTATATCAACTCGTATCTCGCCAACCGCGCGGTGATTGTGCCGGCCTACGGTTATGATCGCGATGCTGCCTGCGTGGAGACGTATCAGCGCCTTTACCCGGACCGCGAGGTGGTCCAGGTACCCATCAAGAGTCTGGCCCTGGGTGGTGGCGGTATTCACTGTGTGACGCAACAGCAACCGTTGTCCGGGTCCTGAGATCGGTGTCCAATCGGCAGAAAATCGGGTTGCGAAAACTGGCCCCTGCTTCGACCAGGGCGCCCGGGAGGAAGCGCCGTAAGGCGCTTTTGGGGGCAGCCGAGCAACTGCTTTGCGAGCGAGACATTGAAGACATCTCGTTTCGAGACATTGCTGCCCGCGCCGATGTTCCTGAGGGATCCGCATACCATTTTTTTGCAAATCGCTTCGATATTTTTTCGGCGCTCGCCTATCAGCTCAATAACGAATTCATCAAGGCCCATCAAAAGCCGGTGCCTCCGGCGAAGCGGAAAACCTTCGAACAACTGGCAGCGCACCTGGTCGATATCGGAGCCGGAATTTACAAAAAGAGTGCTCCCGCACGGCAGTTGTTTATTGGCGGCAAAACACCACTCGAAGTCAAACAGGCGGACCGGATCAATGACCGGGATGTTGGCAACGCGATGCACCGGTCGTTCGCACGCTACTTCGATATTCCGGATACGGAGGAAATGAGAAACGCGTTCTATTACTTCATAGAAATTACGGACTTGATGTTCGCACTGTCTCTGGTCGAGTGCGGCGAAATTACGTCGGCAATGCTGGATGAGGCCAAGCGCGCGGGAGTGGCCTATCTTGCGACCTACCGGCAAGAATTCGAGTTCACTGCGACAGCACCATCCTCGCGGCATTGAAACCGGGTGCGCCGGTCACCCCACCACCCGGATGTGTGCCGGCGCCGCACAAATACAATCCCTCAATCGGTGTCTTGTAGTGCGACCACTTCGGCAAGGGCCGCATGAAAAACATTTGCTCCAGCGAGATATCGCCGTGAAAAATATTGCCTTCGGTAATGCCGAAGCGAGCCTCGAGGTCGGGTGGTGCGAATACGCTCCGGGCGATCACTGCGCCGGGAACATTGGGTGCATAGCGCCCGAGAATTTCGGTGACCCTGTCACCCAACACTTCGCGTAGCGAGTCCCAGTTGCCGTTTTGCAACCGGTAAGGAAGGTACTGCACGAAACAGGTCAGCAAGTGTCGCCCTGTTGGCGCGAGCGTGTCGTCGACATTGGAGGCCAGCACGCAGTCTACCCACAGGTGATCCGGCAGTTGGCCGCGAGCGGCAGTATTGTAGCTATCCTCAGCTTCCGTCAGCGTCGGGATCAGGGTGAACAGTGAGCGTTCGGACTTGCTGTGACTGTCCGGCATGCCCTGAACGCGCGGCTCTTCCGAGAGGACGAAATTGACTTTGCCGGCTGGTCCGTCCATGCGGATATTGGCGATATCTTTTCGAAAATCCGCATCCAGTTCGGATGCATCAACCAGGCTGAGAAAGGTTCGCTTCGGATCCGCATTCGACATCACGATATTTGCATCAATGCTTTCACCCGATTCGAGGGTCACGCCCTTTGCCCGGCCATTCGCTACATCAATGCTTTTAACCGCGGCATCGATACGAATCTCGACGCCCAAATCAACGCAAGCGGTCCGCATCGCCTCGGAAATCGCACCCATACCCCCGATGACATGGCCCTGCCAGGCCTGTTGTCCGGTCTCGCCGCCACTCAGCAGATGAAACAACAGGCCCATGGCGGTCCCGGGCTGGTAAGGGCCGCCATGCTTGCCGTACAGGCTGTTCGAAAGAATCAGCCGTTTGAGCTTGTCGGATTCAAAGTTGCGGTCCAGGAATTCACCGAGCGAGCCGGTCAGGAAACGTACGAGGCCGCCGATGTCCTCGCCGGAGAGCGTCCTGAAGCGCCGGATTAGGCGCCATCCCTCTTTCAGCCTGCGGGCGCCTTTGGCGTAGACATCGGGCGGCGGTTCAAGAAAGAACGGCTGCAGGTAGGTAGCGAGCCGCTTTAACTCTACTTCGATGGCAAAAAAGCGATCGACATCGTGTGGCGCTACGCGCTGCAACTCCTGCTGCATCTTTGCCTTTTCGGACCACCAGGACACGACGTCCCTGTCTTCAAAGGCGGCCTGCACGCCGGGGCTGCAGGCGACCATTTTCAAACCGTAACTGGGGAGCTTCAGGTCACGAATGACTTCCGGTCGTAACATGCTCGCGATGTAGGATGCGGTAGACACTCGGCAACCCGGTGCAAGATCGGGATCGACTTCCTCCGTGACGGCACAGCCGCCGACAATGTGTCGTCGTTCAAGAACAACCACCCGCCTGCCGGCCATGGCAAGATAAGCGGCCGCTGTAAGCCCGTTGTGACCGGCACCAACAATGGCAATATCGTATTGCATAGCAACACTCAAAGGGGTTGAATGGCACAGCATATATGACTTCCGAGCATCAGCAACTTGAAGCAACACTCCCGGGCAGTTACTACCTGGACGCTGCGCATTTTTCGCTCGAGAGTGCACGCATTTTTCATGCGGAATGGTTTTGTGCCGGCCGTGTCGACGGGCTCGATCAACGTGGTGACTATCGCCTTGTTAACGTCGCAGGCGAAAGTGTCCTCGTGGTTCGGGATACCGGGCTCCATGCATTTCGCAATGTATGCCGGCATCGCGGTGCGGAACTCGTGCCAAGCCCGGATGTACGAGAGCAAAGTGGACGATTTGCCGCCGGCATTCGATGCCCTTATCACTCCTGGAACTATCGCCTGAACGGAGAGCTGCACAGCACGCCGCACCTGGACGTCGACAAGGCCTGCCTCGGCCTGCACCCGGTGGAGGTCGATGTCTGGGCCGGTTTCCTGTTTCTGCGGCTGGTGCCCGGCAAGCAGTCGCTGGTCGAATCGCTGGGTGCAATCCCGGGTCGGGTGAAGAACTACGACCTCGGCACCTTGCGGGCCGGGCACGCCATTGACTACGACGTGGCGAGCAACTGGAAAGTCATCCTCGAGAACTACAATGAGTGCTATCACTGCGGCGGCGTGCATCCCGAGCTTTGCAAAATCGTGCCGGCGTTTCGCATGCACGGCGGTGCGGATCTCGACTGGGAGGCGGGTATTCCGCAGAAGGACGGCACCAACACCTTCACGTTGTCCGGCACGACCAATCGTGCACCGTTCCCGGGTCTCGACAGCAACGAACAACAGAGACACAAGGGCGAGCTGATCTATCCAAACTTCATGCTGAGCCTGTCAATGGATCATGCGGCTGCTTTCTACTTATGGCCGCGCTCGGCTGGGCGGACCGACATTCGATGCGAATTTCTGTTTCATCCCGAAGAGATGACTCGCAGGGACTTCGATCCGATGGATGCTGTCGAGTTCTGGGACCTGGTAAACCGACAGGACTGGCAAATTTGCGAAAGCGTTCAGCGAGGTATGGGTTCGTCTTCGTTTACATCCGGATTCTACGGGCCGATGGAGGACCTGAGCCTCGATATTCGGAACTACGTTCTCGAGCGGCTTGGCGGCAATGGCGTGACGACTGACGACAAACGGTAGATCCCGGTCGGCTGGCTGCGGAAAACCGCGGCAAATCCAGGCCGCTGTATATGGGAAAACCGTTCAAGCTTGCTTCGCAAATGGCTGAAATATCTTACATAGCAAAAATGCGTCGATTGGGCTGACTCCAGAATCGGAGCCAGCATTGCTATGCTGGCAGCCAACAATCAAGAACAGAAACGATCAGCAATTCCAAGCGGGAACGCCGGCCAAGAGTCATTCGCATCAGGTTGTTTTAACGGTCGGGTCCCCGAGTCATTCAAACTTTGGAGCGAACTGGCAATGCAATTATCGACGACCTGTAAAACAGTAGCGCTGTTCCTGGCGCTGTGCGGTTGTATGACCGCGAACGCAACGATGGTTCAACAAATGAACCTCGGCGAGCTGGCCATCAACGCAGACAAGATCTTTCGCGGGACTGTGGTCTCCGTGAAAAGCGGCAGCGTCACTGCCGGCGGCAGTGAGTTGCCGACGGTTACCTATACGCTGCGGGTCAGCGAAACCTTCAAGGGCAATACCCGCTCGCTCGATGGCAAGGCTGGCGACGTAGTCGTTATCACGATGCTGGGCGAGCGCAAATCGGCGACCGCCGATGGTGATATCCGACGGTTCGTTCCTTTTCGACCGCCGAACCTCGAGAACGGCAAGGAATACCTGCTGTTCACGACCGCACCCAGCGCTTTGGGGTTGTCGATGACCGTCGGCGTGGGCCAGGGTGCCTTCCGTTTTCTTGATGGCGACTTTGTGCTCAACGAAGCAAAGAACTCGGGCCTGTTCAGGGACATGGACAGCACCGGCATGCCCGAGCGCGGACCGATACCGTACTCGGCGATTGCCGAGCGTATCCGCAGCCTGACAGCCAACTAGGGGGGGCGAACAATGAAACTCACGAATACAAAAAAGGTTTTTCGCTCAGCGATCGCAATCTTTGGACTCGTTGTATCTTCGACCACACTGGCGGGTGGCCCGCTGGCGGTTTGCAATTCAGGCCAGCCCTTTGCATGGCCGAACGGTGGATCCGGCGTGCCGTTTAATCCTGACCAGGGCAGCCTCGGTGTTCTCGACAACGCGATGGCAACCCAGGCTGTCAGTGATGCATTTCAGGC
>DDIP01000146.1 GCA_002338605.1 Proteobacteria bacterium UBA1847
ACCCGCCGCAACCTGATTATTTTGCTGATGTGTATCGAACTCATGCTGTTGGCGGTGAACTTCAACTTCGTCGCCTTTTCCCGTTACCTCGGCGATGAGACAGGCCAGGTATTTGTGTTCTTCATACTGACGGTCGCAGCGGCAGAAGCCGCAATTGGCCTCGCTATCCTGGTCGTCCTGTTTCGCAACCGCCGCTCGATAGCGGTGCAAGAACTGAATACGCTGAAAGGTTGATATGTACTCCTACTACCTGACAATCGTTTTGGCACCGCTGGCTGCGGCAATAATTGCCGGCCTGGCTGGCAAGCAGATCGGTCGCGCCGCATCGCACTGGGTTACGATTGTCGGTGTGGGCATTTCCTGTGCCTTGTCGCTGGTCGTGCTCAAGAACATGTTCTGGGGCGGTGCGGGTAGCGAAAATATCAGCGTCTATACATGGGCTGTGATTGATGGCCTGCACATGGAGGTTGGATTCCTCGTAGACCGCCTGACCGCACTGATGATGTGTGTCGTGACCTTTGTTTCGCTGATGGTGCATATCTACACCATCGGCTACATGCGTGAAGATCCGGGTTACCAGCGATTCTTCAGCTATATCTCGTTGTTTACATTCGCGATGCTCATGCTGGTCATGTCGAACAACTTCCTGCAGCTGTTTTTTGGCTGGGAAGCGGTCGGCCTGGTGTCCTATTTGCTGATCGGTTTCTGGTTCAAGCGGGAAACGGCGGTCTTTGCGAACCTGAAAGCCTTCCTGGTCAACCGGGTTGGTGATTTCGGCTTTATTCTGGGTATTGCGGCAGTCGTCATGTTCACGGGCTCACTTGATTATGCCGAAGTGTTCGCGAGTGCCGACGAGGTTGCCACGCAGAACATCGAGGTGTTTTCGGGAACGCCGTGGAATGCAATGACATTGATCTGCATCCTGTTGTTCATCGGCGCCATGGGTAAATCGGCGCAGGCGCCGTTGCACGTCTGGCTGCCTGATTCGATGGAAGGCCCAACGCCAATTTCAGCGTTGATCCACGCCGCGACCATGGTTACCGCCGGTATTTTCATGGTGGCCCGCATGTCGCCGCTGTTTGAACTGTCAACGACCGCGTTGGCGGTCGTCATTGTGATTGGATCAATTACAGCGTTCTTCATGGGATTGCTGGGCATCGTGCAAAACGACATCAAACGGGTTGTCGCGTACTCGACACTTTCGCAATTGGGCTACATGACGGTTGCGCTGGGTGCGTCGGCGTACAGTGCGGCTATTTTTCACCTGATGACCCACGCGTTTTTCAAAGCGCTGCTGTTCCTCGCGGCTGGATCCGTCATTATCGCGATGCACCACGAGCAGGACATTCGCAAGATGGGCGGGATTCGAAAGTACATGCCGTGGACGTACTGGACTGCGTTGGTCGGGTCGTTGGCGTTAATCGGCTTTCCCGGTACGTCAGGATTCTTCTCAAAAGACCTGTTGATCGAGGCTGTGAAGGAATCGCATTGGCACGGGCAGGGCGCCGTGTACTGGATCGCCTACTTGAGCGTTCTGCTTGGCGTCTTCGTCACGGCCTTGTACTCGTTCCGAATGTTTTTCCTGGTTTTCCACGGCAAGGAACGCATGGACGCAGAAACGAAGTCACATCTGCACGAAACGCCGGCCGTTGTAATCGTGCCGCTGGTCTTGCTTGCGGTTCCGTCGGCGATTATAGGCTGGTTCACTGCAGATGCCGTGCTGTTCGACGGGTTTTTTGGCGACGCGATCCAGGTGAAGTCGGTACACGATGTCCTGTCTGGGCTCGATGGGACATTCTGGCACGGCCCGGCCGCGCTGGTGATGCACATTTACGCATCGCCGGTCTTTTACCTCGCGGCATTGGGCGTTTTGACGGCCTGGTTTTTGTATCTGAAGCGACCGGATATGCCGGAGACCATCAAGACGAAGTTTTCCGGCGTCTACAATTTGCTGGATCGCAAGTATTACTTCGATGACCTCTGGATCAAGGGTTTCGCCGCAGGCGGCCGTGGCTTTGGCCGCTTCCTTTGGCAAAAGGGTGATGCCTTGCTGATCGATGGCCTGATGGTCAACGGTACGGCAAGAACGGTCGGGCGACTCGCTGGCGTCATGCGCCAATTCCAGACCGGTTACCTGTATACCTACGCATTTGCAATGATTATTGGACTGACCGCATTGCTGTCTTGGCTGATTTGGCTGCGGTAGCCCAGGGACGAACATGGAATTTTTGCAACATCTATTAAGCATTCTGATCTGGCTGCCGATTGTCGGTGGTGCGTTACTCATTGCGATTGGCGATGATAACGATGTTGCTTCCCCGCGGGCTGGTTTGATGCGTGCCGTCGCGCTAACGGTGTCGGTAGCGACGTTCCTGGTTAGCGTCCTGCTCTATGTGGACTTCGATAACGCCGCCACAGGCATGCAGTTTGTCGAAAAAACAGCCTGGGTTAGCTCCCTGAGTGTCTACTATTATTTGGGCGTCGACGGCATCTCGGCACCGCTGGTTTTGCTGACGACCTTCATCACGCCATTGGTTGTCATTACCAGCTGGAACACAATCAAGAATCGTCCTGCCCAGTACTTCGCCGCGTTCCTGATTCTCGAAGGCCTGATGATCGGTGTGTTCGCGGCGCTGGACGCATTGCTTTTTTATGTCTTCTGGGAAGCAATGCTGATTCCGATGTTCCTGATCATCGGTGTTTGGGGCGGTAAGCGCCGTATTTACGCGACCTTGAAGTTTTTTCTGTACACGTTTCTTGGATCGGTCCTGTTGCTGGTTGCATTCATCTACCTTTATACACAAACCGGCAGTTTCGACCTGTTCGGTTTCATGGATGCGCCGCTGACGCTAACCGCCCAAAAATGGATATTTGTCGCCTTCCTGCTGGCATTTGCGGTCAAGGTTCCCATGTGGCCGGTGCATACCTGGTTGCCCGATGCACACGTTGAAGCGCCGACCGGGGGTTCAGTGATCCTGGCCGCGATCATGCTGAAGATGGGTGGTTACGGGTTTGTGCGTCTGTCTTTGCCGATCGTTCCGGATGGTAGTGAGTATTTTGCCGGGATGATGATCGCATTGTCTTTGATTGCCGTGGTCTACATCAGCTTCGTCGCACTAATGCAAAAAGATATGAAGAAACTCATCGCGTACTCCTCAATTGCGCACATGGGTTTTGTCACTTTGGGCCTGTTTATTTTGTGGTCGTTTGACGGCACAAGCGGAGCGGTGCTTGGCATCACTGGCGGCATGGTGCAGATGGTTTCGCATGGGCTGATTTCAGGTGCGATGTTCCTGTGCGTTGGCGTTCTTTATGATCGCGTCCACAGCCGTGAGATTGCGGACTACGGTGGCGTCGCCAACACAATGCCAGTCTTCGCCGCCTTTATGGTCCTGTTTTCGATGGCGAACTCAGGATTGCCGGGTACGTCGGGCTTCGTTGGCGAATTCATGGTGATCGTCGCAAGCTTCAAGGCGAACTTCTGGTATGCCTTCTTTGCGGCGACTATCTTGATCCTGGGGGCGGCATACACGTTGTGGATGGTCAAGCGCGTGCTTTACGGCGAAGTTGCAAACGACAAGGTCGCGACGATGAAGGACCTTAACAGCCGTGAATTCCTGGTGCTCGCGATTCTGGCCATCAGCGTTCTCATTATCGGGCTGTGGCCAGCGCCACTCATCGATATGATGAATGTCACAATTGAACAATTAGTCGAACAAGTCGGGCGGACCAAGTTGTGACCAGTCACATTATGAACGGGATTGATTACCTCGTAGCCGCGCCAGAGATCGCGATGCTAGGCCTGATCTGTACTGTGCTCATTGCGGATCTTTTTATCCAGGACGAGCATCGGGTACGCACGTATTGGCTCAGTATGCTTGCATTGCTCGTCGTGCTGGTCATCGTGAGCTTGACAGGGCAACCCGGTAGCCGTGTGATATTCAGCGGTAGTTACATCAGCGACCCGCTATCGCAAATATTGAAGATATCAGCCGTCATCTTCGTCGCTATCTCGTTTCAGTATTCGCGCGATTATCTACGAGCCAATGAAATCCATCGCGGCGAGTTTTATGTGCTTGGCTTGATTGGCTTGCTTGGCATGATGATCATGATGTCGGCCAACAGCTTGCTGACCGTGTACCTCGGGCTTGAGACGCTGGCGTTATCGTTATATTGACTGGTTGCAATTGATCGTAATAATGTCAATTCGACAGAAGCCGCGATGAAATATTTCATACTGGGTGCCATCGCATCGGGTTGCCTTTTATACGGTATTTCCTGGATATACGGTGTTACGGGCAGTTTGCAATTCATCGAAATTGCGGCCGCAGTTAGTGCCGATCCGTCTTTGAATAATCTGCCGTTGTGGTTTGGCCTGGCGTTCCTGATCGTAGGTATCGGTTTCAAGTTTGGTGCGGTACCGTTCCATATGTGGCTGCCGGATGTCTACCAGGGGGCTCGTACGTCGGTCACGCTGTATCTGTCGACAGCACCGAAACTCGCCGCACTGGCCATGTTCCTGCGCATTCTTGTCGATGGACTTGATGGTCTTCATGACACCTGGGCGGCAATGATAATGGTGATCGGTGTGTTGTCTCTGCTGGTCGGCAATTTTGTCGCAATTGCGCAGTCGAACATCAAGCGCATGCTTGGCTATTCGACCATCGCGCACGTGGGCTTTATCCTGCTGGCGCTGTTCTGTGGCACGGAAGAGGGCAACGCGGCAGCGCTGTTTTACACGCTGACCTATATCGTCGCTGCCGCAGGGTCATTCGGCATGGTTATCCTGCTGAGCCGGCGTGGCTACGATGCCGAGAACCTGGCCGATTTCAAAGGACTTAATGCGCGTAGCCCCTGGTTCGCCATGATGATGATGTTCCTGATGTTCAGCCTGGCCGGTGTACCGCCGTTTATCGGCTTTTTCGGCAAACTGGCCGTAATCAGCCCCGTTATCGACGCCGGCTATGTCGAACTGGCCGTCCTGATGGTCCTCGCGTCCGTCGTAGGCGCTTACTATTACCTGCGTGTCATCTGGTACATGTATTTCGAAGAGGCCGAGGACAAGGCTGTCCTTCAGGCTGGCACCGATACCCGGGTCGTCCTGAGCCTCAATTCCCTGGCGGTATTGGCGCTGGGAATCATACCGGGCTCACTGCTGGCACTCTGCGTCCGAATTCTGGGCTAAACCCCTTGTAATGGTGCGGCAGCCTAAGTACTATGCCGGTCGCCGTTGCGGGGTGGAGCAGTCTGGCAGCTCGTCGGGCTCATAACCCGAAGGTCGCAGGTTCAAATCCTGCCCCCGCTACCAACGCTATCTTGTTCGGCCCGGACTCGCCTAAAAGGAGCGTTTTCCCGGGCCGAGCTCGTTTCTGGCTGGCAATTTGCAGGATTCCAGCCAGATCCCCGTGAAGATCGATTCGCAGCTCTTCTCGTCCTGGTTCCGGTGTCAGCACTATTTTCCCGATGAGCGAGCGCAGGTGTTCTGACGCTTCCGCACGCACGTTGTTGCAATTCAGCGCCTCCTTTAGGTTCTCTACTTCGTCTCGATAGCGGTTCGCCATCGCAGGATGCACTAGCGGTTTGGGCGGCGGTTGCTCTTGCTGCTGAGACTCTTCAGCTTCCAGCTCTTCTAGCCGATCTGCGATGTACTTCGACTCGTCCTTGATCATTCTGACGTCGACGCCGTTGTAAATCGACTGTATGACTTGCTCCTGCCTTTTCTTCAGTCGGCGCAGTTCGGACTTCTTAGCGATTTGAGCCTGGTGCTGGGCAGTCCTGAGCTCGTTTAGGTGTTGCGCGTACTCCTGGCAAAAGGTTTCGACGAGATCCGCACGCATCAGGTGTGTTTGCAGGGCTGAAAGCACCGCGCCCTCCAACCTGTCTCGTGCAATCGTCTTCCGGTTCGTACAGACGCTCTCACCCTTGTTCCTGGTAGCTGAGCACCCGTAGTGGGTGGTGTTGATCTTGGAGTATCCGCCGCCACATTCGCCGCACTTGATGAGGCCGGAGAGCAGGTAGCGTGGTCGGTTTCTTCGCCACAGGCCGGGCTTTCTCGCATCGAGGTCCTTTTGCCGGGCTTTGGCTTTGTCCCACAACTCCTGGGGAACGATACGCAGCTCGGGAACCTCCTGTGTGATCCACTCGCGTTCATCGTTGAGCCGGGTGACGCGCCTGCCCGTATCCGGATCCTTGATGAAGCGCTGGCGATTCCAGACCAGCTTTCCGTTATAGAGCTCGTTGTTCAGGATGCCCGTGCCCCGCCGCCGGTTGCCATTGATTGCTGATTGCGACCAGGTCTTTCCCGAAGGCGAGGGGACGTCCTCCGTATTCAGCTGCGAGGCAATGGCCCGCGGAGATTGATTGCGCGCGTATTCCTTGAAAATACGCCGCACAACCGCTGCCTGATCCTCGTTGACGGAGCGGTCGCCGCGCAGGGGATTTCCTTCCTCATCGAAGCGTTTGACGACGTCGTAGCCATAGGCAATTCCGCCGCCCGATTTCCCGCGTTCTACACGGCCGCGCAGGCCCCGGCGTGTCTTGTCAGCGAGATCCTTCAGGAACAGCGCATTCATCGTGCCTTTCAGACCGATGTGCAGGGAGGAAATCGCGCCCTCTGAGAGCGTGACGATCTCCACGCCCGCGAACTCCATCCGTTTGTAGACGCCGGCGATGTCTTCCTGGTCGCGGGAGATTCGGTCCAGGGCTTCCGCGAGCACCACGTCGAACTTGTCGGCCAGTGCGTCGGCAATCAATGCCTGGATGCCTGGGCGCATCAATGAGGCACCGGAAAGGCCGGCGTCGGTGTAGCAGTCGACGACCTCCCAGGCCTTGGATTTCGCCAGTTCAGTGCAGAGTCGTACCTGGTCCTCGACGGAGGAGTCGCTCTGCAAGTCGCTTGAATAGCGGGCGTAGATGGCTACGCGTAGACCGTTCGCTTCGCTCATGAGTTTCGCTACCTTTCATGCGGATCGTCGCGAAAGTCCCTTTCTGCGGCGAGCCGGGCCAGCAGTTTGACAAGCGCCACAATTCGTTGGTCAGGCTTGTCAGCTCCGTGCGTACGCTTTCTATTATGACCCTGCTGTCCGGAAGGCTCCAGTCCTGGAACACGCTTGGTACTACGGGAGGGCGTACGAGGAGCGCTCATCGACCGAGATAGGTGGCTGACACGGATTCGCGACCGTGGCCCAGCTCTCGAGAAATCATCTCGCGCGCGCCCTTATCACGCGCGCGTTGATCGTTGGTGAGGGATTTCGACGCTGGGCCACCGGCGAGCGGCGCTTTCCAGCCCGTCAGCTCCTCGTAGCGTCGCTGGGCGTAGGCGTGCCGGAGGCCGTGCGGGTTCTTGATCCGCGCATTGCGGACCTGGCGGTCGTAGTGATTTCGTTGCTTTATGAAATTCTTGTTCGGCGGGATCAGCGCGCCGCCCCGGGCGAGTTTCCTGACGTCGGCAAGGACTCGGCGTTGCTCGTCCGTCCGGATCGGCACGGTTCGGGCTCGACCGCCCTTGGTCCAGCTGGCTTTCAGCTTGATGTGATCGTCCTTGATCGCGTAGTTGGGCCGGAACTTGATCGCCTCCTCGCGTCTCAGGCCAAAGGCCGCCTGCAGGTGGAGGCTCAAGCGGACGTATGGGTCGGAGATCTTCTCCCACTGCGCTTCTTTGAGTTCCCAGGCCTTCGATTCCTCGGCGACCTGGCTGCGCTTGCCGATGCCGAAGGCGTCATTGTTCTTAGGAATGATGTCGGGTTTGCCAACGTGCCTGGCCCACCAGCGCAAGCCCGAGAGTAGATTCTTCAGCGTGCCGACGCTTAAGTCCTGGTCTTTCCACAGGGAGACCAGGACTTCAACGTGTTTCGGCTTTAGTGATTTCGCCTGCATGTGCTTGTAACCCAGCTCGTGCAACTGGTTGGCGATCCGATCGAGTATTCGTCGTCGTGTCGCCTGGGTGGAAAAACTTCCATCCCGGTTTGCCTTACAGAGTTTCATCAACTGATAGTTCAGGTCCTTCATGGTGCGTAGCTCGGTCGGTTAGTTTTGATGACCACCTCGTCGCCTGTTAAGCAGACGAGGTCCGATTCAGAATCGGATAAGGTCTAGGGACACCAGTCCCATACGGCCTGAAGCCGTGATTCGGTTCGCCGGGGCCCTCTTTTGAGCGCCGTCGGCGGCTACCAGTTGTTGGCCTCTGGGGCCAGTTGCTTTTGAGTGGATATCTACCTCCTTTGGTTACTGAGTTACGAAAACGCCCACGGGCGCACCGACCCGGATTGCCGGACAAGGTGTCCAATCTAGGTGACCGCGCGGGGCACAAAGCCCTGCTGCTTTGAGAATGCTGAACGCTGGTGGAACCAGTTGAACAGCTGGTTTGACAGTGCTGAACGCCGGTGGGACCAGCAGGACAGCTGCTTTGACAATGCTGAACGTCGAGGTCCAGCTAGATGTGATAATGGATCCTGCGATCGACGATCGCCGCTCCCTGTTCGGACCCTTGGGGAGCTACTTGCCACACTTCTCGCAGTGGCCCGCGTTACATGCGGAAGACCCTAGTACAAGGCCTGTACCTTGTAAAGCGATAAGTCCGACAGGTAGCTGACGAAATTTTTCCGTACTGATCCTGACGAAGCAGAACTGATCCCAGAAGGTCCGGCGATTTTTCGAGTCGAATATCGCCAGACGTTGCGTTTCCTCGCGGAAATGCGCACGACTGGACGAAACGTCCGGAAAAGGGATTTCGCCGCCGAAGCATGGGCGAGTGAAGGTAGGATCGACGGCACTTGCCGCGGCGCTAGTACTACGATCCTTTTTAGCGCTTGGGGTGCTTCAGCGAAAAACTGAAGCGAGGGTGTCGTTGGTATACCGCAACGACGACGGTGTTGATGCGAGTACCTTACCGCCGATTCTCGATCCTGACCAGCGGAAAGGGGGGCACGTCTTCTGCCCCGGTTTCTTCCCGCATCTTGTCGCAAATCGACCAGAATGCAGCTATAAGCAGGGAGAAGCCTGGCACAGTATCTTGTCTGCTCTAGTCAGCACTGCCGGAGCGAGCAGATGGCGTATCACGTGCCGGGCACTTCCGGTTTTGCAAGCCGAGACCGCATGGTTGTGCGGTTTCGGTGCCGCGTCACTACAGCGCTTACGCTCTGGTAGTGACGCGGCTGACGTCATCGGATTTCCACCTTTCCGGGTCATCGTCGAGACAGACGATGACCGTCATTGTGCCATCGTGATCGCCTTTCGCCGGAAACTCGGATTCGTAGCGGAACACATCGTCCAAACTGCAACTCAGCGCATCGGCGATACGATGAGCGACTTCCAGGGACGGCATGCGCTGACCGCGTTCGATGGCGTTCAGCGTCTGCCTGCTGACTGTTGATTTGCACGGAAAGCTGACCCGGGATTTGCACTGAAAATTGACCCACCCGGATGGCCAGATTATGGCTCAGGTTCTGGTTCGTTTCTTCGTCTTTTCCTCCTTCGTTGTTGAGTTCTTGAGGCGGTAACTGTCGTTGCCGGTCTCGAGGATGTGGCAGTGGTGCGTCAGACGGTCGAGCAGAGCTGTCGTGAGCTTGGCGTCGCCGAAGACGGCGGGCCATTCGGCGAAGCTCAGGTTCGTCGTGATGATCAAGCTGGTCTTCTCGTAGAGCTTGCTCATGAAGTGGAACAGCAACGCACCGCCGGCCTGGCTGAACGGCAAGTAGCCGAGTTCGTCGAGGATCACGAGATCCGCGTGGGCCATGCGATTGGCGAGCCGACCGGCCTTACCGTTCATTTTGTCCTGCTCGAGCGCATTGACGAGCTCGACGGTCGACAGGAACCGCACGCGCCGATGATGGTGAACCACGGCCTGCACACCGATCGCCGTCGCCAGATGTGTCTTGCCGGTGCCGGGCCCGCCGACGAGCACGATGTTCTCGGCATCGCCGAGGAACTCGCAGCGATGCAGGGTTCTAACCTGACCTTCCGAGACCGTGCTCTCGGTGAAGTCGAAGCCGGCGAGATCCTTGTGTGCCGGGAACTTCGCGACGTTCATCTGGTAGTTAATCGAACGGACCTCGCGCTCGGCGACTTCGGCCTTGATCAGCTTCTCGAGCAGCTCGCTCGATTGCCTGAACGCGGGCGCACCCTGCTCGACAAGCTCAGCGACGGCCCCGGCCATGCCGTGCAGCTTCATCGACTTCAATGTGGTCACGAGGGCATCAGCTGACATGGCGGGTACCTCGCAGGGCGTCGTAACGCTCGGTGTTGGCGATCGGCTCCTCGCGCAGCGTCAGGGCAGGCGGTGGCGTGAACGCCGCCGGGAGCGGCGTATCGAGCAAGCGACTCAGGCGGTTGAGGATATGCGTCTTCGAGATAATGTCCGTCTCGATCGCCTCACGCACCGCCTGTTCGACGAGCTGCTCGTTGTGGTGCAGCACCAGCGCAAGGATGTCGGCCATCTCCCGATCGCCGCCGTCGCGCGGCATCAGCACCGACTGCAGACGTTTGAAGCTCGCTGGCAGCTCGGCGAACGGCGCACCGTTGCGCAGCGCGCCGGGCTTGCGCTGGACGACGGCAAGATAGTGGCGCCAGTCGTAGATCGTCACGCCCTTGCTGTTGTGGTCGCGGTTGAACACCCGCTGGTGTTGCGCAACAACCTGCGCTTCGGCCACCAGCACGATGCGCTCGGCGTAGGCCCGTAAGCTGACGACGCGGTTGGCAAAGGCCGCCGGCACGCTGTAGCGGTTGCGCTCGAACACCACGAGACAGGTCGGCGAGACCCGCTTGCTCATCTCAATGAAGCCATCGAATGGCGGTGGCACGGCCATCAGCGCTGCTTGCTCGTCGCCGTGAACTTCGGCCACCGTTCGCTGCGAGTACTCCGGATGGCGGATCTCGTGCCAGAGCGCCTGGGTCCGGCACTCGAGCCAGGCGTTGGCTTCGGCGAGATCAGCGAAGGCTGGCGCGTCCTGTAACAGCCGATGGCGGGTATCGCGGACGTTCTTCTCGACCTGGCCCTTCTCCCAGCCGGCCGCCGGGTTGCAGAACTCCGACTCGAACAGGAAGTGGCTGACCATCGCCCGGAACCGGGCGTTGACCAGCCGCGCCTTGCCGCGGCCGACCTTGTCGACGGCCGTCTTCATGTTGTCGTAGATGCCGCGCTCGGGCACGCCGCCCAGCACACGAAAGGCGTGGTTGTGGGCGTCGAACAGCATCTCGTGCGTCTGTGTCATATAGGCGCGCAGGTGAAACGCCCGACTGTGGCAAAGCTTGGTGTGGGCGATCTGCAGCTTGGTCTTACGCTTGCCGATGACCAGCCAGTCCTCGCTCCAGTCGAACTGAAAGGCCTCGCCCGGCGCAAAGGTCAGCGGCACGAAGGCGCCGCGGCTTGCCTGCTGGGTGCGCTC
>DDIP01000144.1:0-478 GCA_002338605.1 Proteobacteria bacterium UBA1847
TGGCAAACGCGATATCTGGAACGACTGGGCCGATGTGGCGGGGAGCATCGCCAATTATTTTGTCGAGCACGGCTGGCGCAACGACGAAGAGGTCGCAACGATGGCGACGCTGGGCAGTAGCTGGCGTGGCGACATTCCAACACCATCCAACACACTGAAAGCGGCCGACACAGTCGCATCGCTTAGCGAAAAGGGTGTGCTGTTCACAACGGACCTTTGCGCCGACAGCAAAGGGCAACTACTGACTTATGAAGGCGACAACGGCATCGAGCACTGGGTCGGCTTTCATAATTTCTTTGTCATTACGAAATACAACCGCAGCGTGATGTACGCACTGGCCGTGCATCAGCTGGGCCAGCAAATTGCCGCGAAGGTCGCAGCCGATGCGTCGTAGTACCGAAATATTTCTGGTCCTTGCGGTTCTCGCGACACTCGCCAGCTGCGGCGGAAATCGCAGCCGGGATGACGGGCCCGGGCG
>DDIP01000144.1:592-1117 GCA_002338605.1 Proteobacteria bacterium UBA1847
GCGCATATTCCGTCATTGCCCGGCGACGCCGTTCCCAAACCGGAGGCGCGCAGTCGCTGGGGCAACGGTCCGACCTACGAGGTCTTTAACAAGTGGTACAAGGTTATGGACAGCAGTGCCGGCTACCGGGAACGTGGCGTCGCATCCTGGTACGGAAAGAAGTTTCACGGCAACCTGACGTCCAATCGCGAAGTCTATGACATGTACCAGATGACAGCGGCGCACAAGACATTGCCGTTGCCCACCTACGTGCATGTCCGAAACTTGCGCAACAACAAGAGCATTGTGGTTCGAGTCAATGATCGCGGTCCGTTTGTCAGCAATCGCATCATCGATCTCTCCTACGCCGCCGCGCTCAAGCTCGACATGATCAAGGATGGCACCAGCCTTGTTGAAGTCACAGCTTACAATTTCGATGATCCAATCCCCGACTCGACAAATTTCGATCCCGAGCCGCCAGCGCCGAGCCGTGCTCCGCTTCCTGTGCCTGGCCGGACACCATCATCATTGCAATCGGTGCCCTCG
>DDIP01000144.1:1225-8138 GCA_002338605.1 Proteobacteria bacterium UBA1847
GGTGCCCTCGGTGGTCGACAAGGGGGCACCCGACGATGTCGAAGCCGCTTTCGAGAACAAGATTTTTGTTCAGGTCGGCGCTTTCGGTGAACGATCGAACGCCGATCGGCGCGTGAACACCTTGGCCGGCTCCGGAATCTCCGGCGTCAACGTCTTCGAGGATGCGGCGGCCAGCCCGCCGCTTTACCGGGTGCGCATCGGCCCGGTCGCTGACGTCGAGCAATACGATCGACTTGTCGTTGAGCTTGAAAAACTGGGCATAACGGACCCTTACCTTATTGCCGAGTAGCCGCGTACAATACGCGTCGACTTTCATCTCAATAAGCCCCCAAGAGCAGCCATGACCCAGGTTTCCAGAATCGTCCTGTCGTTTATATTTTATCTTTTAACTTCAATGGCTTATGCTGATAGCATGCCGATACCAGCCGCACCGGTGATCGGTGCCAAGAGCTACCTCGTAATTGACAGCAAAACCGGCCATGAAATCGCAGCCCTGGACCCCGACGCACCGCTCGCGCCGGCAAGCCTGACAAAAATCATGACGACCTATGTCGTCTTCAATGCGCTCAAGCAAGGCCAGATCACGCTCGACGACGAAGTGACCGTCAGCGAAAAGGCCTGGCGAACGGAAGGCTCGCGGATGTTCATTGAGGTTGGCAAGCGTGTTTCTGTGCAAGACCTGCTGTTCGGCATGATCGTCCAGTCGGGTAATGATGCGAGTGTTGCGCTCGCAGAACATATCGGTGGCACTGAAAGTGTTTTTGCGGAAATGATGAACCAGCACGCCACCGCCCTGGGGATGCATTCGAGTCACTTTCTGAATGCAACGGGCCTGCCGGCTGAAAATCACGTGACAACTGCGCGCGATCTGGCGACCCTGGCGCGTGCATTGATCGAAGAGTTTCCGGATTATTATCCGTGGCATGCCGTTAAGGAGTTCACCTTCAATGGCATTACACAAAGCAACCGCAACACATTGCTGTGGCGTGATGATTCAGTTGACGGCCTCAAGACAGGTCACACCGAGGACGCCGGATATTGCCTGGTCGCCTCTGCCCATCGCGACAACATGCGCGTTATTTCAGTCGTGCTTGGCACGTCCAGTGACAAGTCACGTGCGGACGGTAGCCAGGCCCTGATTAACTATGCGTTCCGGTTTTTCGAAACGCGCCTGTTATTCAAGGCGGGCGAAGAAATCTCGACGGCACGCGTCTGGAAATCAGCAAATGAATATTCACCACTTGGCGTATTGGACGACCTGTATATCACGGTCCGTCGTGGTGCCTACGACAAGCTCGAATCCGAGCTCGATATTCCGAACGTCATTGAAGCACCCATCGCTGCCGGTCAGCCCGTTGCCAATTTACGCGTCAGTCTCGATGGCGTGCGACTGCTAACGACACCATTACGGGCACTGGACGACAACCCGGCCGGATCGTTCTGGCGCCGTACCAAAGACAGCATCAGCCTGATATTCGAATGACGGGTTTACAAAGCCGTGAGTGATGAGTCAGTTATCGAGTTTCCCTGTAAATTCCCGATCAAGATGATGGGGCGGGACACGCCGGAGTTTCGCCTGACGGCCAGACGCCTGGTTGAGAATCACGTCGGCCCGCTTGCTGAGGATACGATCCAGACCAACGTCAGCGGCAAAGGCAACTTCGTCTCAATTACGGTGACAGTCACCGCAATTAGCCAGCAGCAACTCGACGACATTTACCGGGACGTGTCCGGCCACGAAGACGTCCTGATGGCGCTATGAAAACCTGCTTCCGCGGCCGCCAGGACTATGTACCGCTGTGGCGCGAGATGCAGACGTTTACGGACACGCGCGACGAGTCCACACCGGACGAGATCTGGTTCGTTGAACACCCGCCGGTTTTCACGATGGGCCTGAATGCCAGCAAAGAGCACCTGCTTGCACCCGGCGATATCCCCGTTGTGCAGATCGATCGCGGCGGCCAGGTGACGTTCCACGGTCCCGGCCAGCTCATGGTGTATCCGCTGATCGACATCCGGCGCGCCAATATCGGTGTACGGTGCCTGGTGAGTGCATTGGAGCAAAGCGTCGTCGATCTCGCTGCCGCGTACGACATCAACGCGTACGCGCGGAAGGAGGCGCCCGGTGTCTACGTTGATGGTGACAAGCTCGCGAGTGTCGGGCTGCGGATACGACGAGGATCGAGTTTTCACGGAATGGCCATCAATGTCGACGTTGAACTTGAGCCCTTCACGCGCATTAATCCCTGCGGCTATGCAGAACTTGAAATGACCGACCTCCGCCGACAGGGGATTGAACTCGATCTTGAGGCGACAGCTGAAAAAATCCTGCCGCATTTCATGCATCATTTGGGCCTGTAGAGGAGTATTCCTGATGCACAAGAGTCAACTTGCCGGGTTCATTATTGACTGCCAGAACGCTGATATGGACAAGGCCGCGGAATTCTGGAGTGAGGCACTGGGTTTTCCCAGGCAACATACGAAGGATCCGGCCGAGGCCAACTACGAGCTGCTGCGAACCGGCCCCAATGACCTGCACATTGAATTGCAGGACGTTGATCACCCGAGCCGCGTACATATTGATATTGAAACGGACAATATTGACGCTGAAGTTGCGCGATTGAAAAAGCTCGGCGCAAGGCGAATCAAAGCGATCAAGGGCTGGGTGGTCATGGAGGCGCCGACAGGACACCGCTTTTGCGTTGTCCGCCCGCAACGAGCCCGGTTCCAAGAAGAGGCAAACCAGTGGCCGGATTAACGTCAGCATCGCAGTCCTGACGTCGCAATACCGACGCAGGACTGCGCGCGCCTAACCCGGTTGACGTATCCGGCTCCGCCTCACCGGGCGACCAGTACGACCCGCCTGTTTTTGGCACGACCACCGTCGTCGCGGTTGGATGCCTGCGGCGCAAGCGGCCCGACGCCGTGTCCCTCCATGCGGCCACGACTGACGCCGTAGTTTGTCGCCAACTCGTTGACCACCGCCTGGGCCCGATTTTCTGACAGCATCTTGTTGTGCGCGAACGTACCCTGGGAGTCGGTATGACCGACTACCCAGACTTTGAGGTCCGGACGATCACTCAACAACTTCGCAATTTCCGTTAGCGCCGATGCCGATGTCGACTTGAGCGTCGCCTTGTCGGTATCGAAGTAGATGCCTTCGACGATCACATAGCCCTTAACGTCGATTACCTGGCCGAGAGCGGCTGCGTCGAGGCTTACCATACCCTCGTCCATCTTCTTTACTTCGACGACGTGGATATCAGTAAAGGTTTGCCCGACGACAATGGCGACGTAGGCCGTTTGCCCACCTTCGTCGAATTGTGCCAGCAAGTAACGCCCTTTCGTGTTTGCCATCGCGTGCAACCCGGAGAACTTTTGCAGCGTGGGACCTGCATAGGCCTTGACGCATTCGTATTTTTCCTGGTTGCAGGTGTACAGGATCGTGGCACCGGCCTGCTTGACAGCCGATTCATAATTTCTGAAAACCTCGAGGATCGAGCGGTCTTTGGGTTTCGTATAAAAAAGTCGTGTGACACGACCTTCGAGTGCCGGCCCGGTCGGCTCTTTGCCGCTTTCGTCCGTACCCATGAACGCGTTGTATTCGTCAAATTCCTTGACGTCCTTGCGACGAAGCTCCGAACCTTCGTAGGGCGACACCAGCGGGTGGTCGGTCAGGTCCGCACGTCCTTGCGCATTGACGTCAAGCATCAGGACCGACAGGACTGCGAGCAAAATTATTCTATTCATTAGCCTTTCCTCTTATTCAGTCTCATTCTCAATATTACACATACTTAACCGCTCGGGCGTCCCGACGTCAGCCCAGAGACCCTTGTAGTGCGACCCTCGAAGTACGCCTTCGTCTGCTGCTCGCCTCAACATCGGCACAATCGAAAAGCGACCCGGCTCGCAGTTCGAAAAAAATTCCGGCCGATAAATAGCGACGCCGCTATAAGTCAGCGTCGGGTCCTCGGCATTTTTGACCACTCCGTCCAGAAGATCAAAGTCGCCGCGACGACGGTAGTCCGGCGTATCAACAAGAACCAGGTGTCCGACGGCATCGGCGGGCAACACATGCTCCGCGAACGGCATATCGGTATACACGTCGGCATTGACAACCAGAAAGGGTTCCTTGCCCAACATTGGCAGGGCTCGAAAAATTCCACCGCCGGTTTCGAGGACATTCTCACCCTCATCACTGTAGTCAACGCGCAGCCCGTAGGCGTCGCCATTCCCAACACGGTCACGGATTGTCGCGCCCAGCCAACCCAGGTTGATGACAACATCGCGAATCCCACCGGCATGCATTGCTCTCAGATGGCGTTCAAGCAGGCTTTGTCCGCGCACCTCGATCAGCGCTTTCGGCAGGCTGTCGGTAAGGGGGCGCAGGCGCTCACCGCGTCCGGCCGCCAAAATCATTGCCCTCACGCGTCCGCATCCCATCCGGGGAGAATTTGCTGGTCAATCAGGCGCGTCAGGAAACGAAGTTCGGGATAGCGCGGACCGATTTCCAGGATGTACTCGAGCGTGCGCGGTACGTCGGCGAGATATGCCGCCTTGCCATCGCGATGTCTGAGGCGGCAAAAAATCCCCGCGGCTTTCAGGTGGCGATGGACGCCCATCAATTCGAAGTGCCGAAGAAAACGTTTTTCGTCAATCAGCGTGCGCGTTTCTTCGCCGAGCCGTGCATAAAAGTTCAATGCCCATTCCCGGACCTTGTTCGCCGGCCAGTTGACATAGCAATCCTTCAACAAGGATACGAGGTCATAGGTTAACGGACCTTCAACTGCATCCTGGAAATCCAATATCCCGGGATTGTCCTGCTTCAACACCATCAGGTTGCGAGAATGGTAGTCGCGATGCACAAAAACCTTAGGCTGCAAAATCGCGTTTGCCACCAGCAAGTCACAGCAGGTCTGCCAGTGCGTTTCATCGGCCGCACTGAACAGGAATTCCATGTGGGTCCCGCACAGCCAGTCTCGAAATAACGACAACTCGAAACGCAACAGGGCTTCGTCATAGGGCGGCAGCAGCCCCTGAAAAGCGACACCTTTTTTCTGCATTGACAACAGGGCGTCGGTTGCATCATGGTACATCGACTCGGCCAAAGCCGGTCGACGCTGCAAGCGCTTTAGGTACTGCTCGCTGCCGAGGTCAGTCAACAGAAGAAATCCCTTCTCAAGATCCGCTTCAACCACTCGCGGCGCTGCGAGCTGCATCGCCTCGAGGTAGCCTGCGATTGTTACGAACGGCAAACATTCCTCTTGCTCCGGGGGCGCATCCATCGCGATGAAACTTTTGTCCTCCTTTCGCAATCGAAAATAGCGTCTAAAGCTCGCATCCGAGGATGCCGGGACGGGCTCGGCTCCGCTGACCGCGTCGATACAGCCGAGCCAGTCATTGAGAGCGACCAGGCGGCTATCGGTAGAAGGATCGGATGGCTTGATGTGACATCTCCGTAACGCGTTGAAGCACCTAGAAAACTATGCGAAGGTAACAAATAAGAATGCCTGATAACATCCCGTCCCTGGTGGCTTCGGCCGAAACCTGATCCGAACAGCGATTTGTCTTACAAAGCCCTGATATCAGCATGCCTGCTGCTGGCCTTCGTGAACGCCAATGCAAACGAGCCGCTGTCCTGCGGTACAGCGTTGCCAAAGCCGCTGGACGCCGAGGCATTGCAGCCAGCCGAGACGCTGAACAATCCCTCCGCAATCCAGCTTGAGGCGGGGCGTCTCGAAGCGCAACTCGGGGAATTGCCGACTGCCAGTATGTCCGGTGGTGTCGTGCTTCGCAGCGGCGACAAACTCGCCGGTGCCGACACCGCGAGGTACGAACCCAACACCCGGGCACTGCACCTTGAGGGTGGAGTGCGCTATGAGGACCCAAGCACCCAGATACGGAGCCAATCTGCTGAGTTTGCCTACCTGACCGGTCGCATTCGCTTCGAGGGTGCCGAGTTTTCGATGGGTAGCAGCAATGCTCGCGGCGGTGCCGAGGCCATGGAAATCAACCAGGACGGCATGCTGATTCTTGACGGGGTCCGCTACACAACCTGCCCGCCCGAGTCCGAAGACTGGCTGATGCAGGGCAGATCCATCAAACTCGACACACAAAAGGGTGTCGGAACAGCCAGGGGCGTCAAACTCGAATTCAAGGGCGTACCGATACTCTACGCCCCTTACCTGTCGTTTCCGATCGGCGATGCGCGCAAGACCGGTTTGCTGACACCGGAAATTGGCAGTTCCGGCCGCAGCGGCAACGAGCTGCGGGTACCCTGGTACTGGAATATTGCGCCCAACTATGACGCAACGATCACGCCTCGTCTGCTGACGAGTCGTGGCTTGCAGATCGCGACCGAATTCCGGTATCTGACCGAGCGCAACAGCGGCACCGTCAACGTCGATTATCTGCCAAATGATGACATCATCAATACATCGCGACAGCGACTTCATTTCGATCACCAGACGCTGTTTGGTGGTGGCTGGCGAAACCAGATCAATTTCAGCGAGGTGTCCGACAGTCAATACTACGAAGACCTGGGTGGCAGTCTCAGCATTTCCAGTATTACGCATTTGAACCGCAGCATTCGCCTGGACTACTACTCCAGAAACCTCACGATGCTGGCGCGATTACAGGACTACCAGACCATCGACGACGCGATTACAGCGGACATGCAGCCTTACCAGCGCCTGCCCCAGATTGTGCTGAACGGTTTGTGGGCAATGCCGTTCGGGCTGCGCATCGGCGTCGACAGCGAGGTCGTCAAATTCGATCGTGACGTGGGCGTTACCGGTTGGCGATTCAACGCAACGCCACGTGTCGAACTCGCCCTGGAACAGCCCGGCTGGTTCGTCAAGCCGGCGATTGAATATGACTACACAGAATACAACCTGCAAGACACATTGCCCGG
>DDIP01000144.1:8272-9080 GCA_002338605.1 Proteobacteria bacterium UBA1847
CGCCATCTTCCGATATCGAGTATGGACATCGGGTTGATTCTCGAACGCGGATTGACCAATTCGAACCATGTACAGACAATTGAACCACGACTGCTGTATGTCAATATCCCATTGCGCAACCAGGACAACTTGCCGGTCTTCGATACGATCGCACCGGATATCAACCTCGTACAGTTGTACCGCAAGAATCGCTATCTCGGAATCGACCGCATTGGTGATACGGAACAACTGAGCGCGGGCATCACAACGCGTGTACTCGATCTTGGAACGGGCCGAGAAGTGATGAGCGCAACCGTTGGACAAACCCGATACTACGACAATCGCATCGTGACGCTCCCCGGCAGTGCGACCGAGACCGCCGCGACCTCGGACTACATCGCACAACTTCGCATTTCCGTTTTCAAAAACGTCAATGTTGCTCTTGGCCACCAATGGGGGTCTGACACGACGAAGTCTGAAGCGCGCGTACAGTACCGCCCCGCAGACAGCAAGATCGTCAATCTTGCCTACCGATTCCGCCGCGATTCACTGGAACAAGGCGACCTGTCCTGGTCGTGGCCCATTGCAAGGCAGTGGAACTTCGTTGGTCGCTACAACTTCTCGCTGCGTGACGACACTGTGCTCGAACAGTTTTTTGGCCTTGAATACGAGAGCTGCTGCTGGGGTCTGCGCCTCGTGTCGCGCCGACATATTTCCACCCGTGACGGAACTCGTGATTCATCCTTTGGTCTGCAATTGGTATTGAAAGGTATGACGAGTGTTGGCACCGCTGCTGACAAACTCCTCGAACGTGGTATTCTTGGCTATT
>DDIP01000017.1 GCA_002338605.1 Proteobacteria bacterium UBA1847
CGGAGCCATTGCGAGCGAAGCTGCTGCCGGCCGACATCGCGTTGGGTCAGATGCCCGAGGTTTCAGTCAGCCCGGAGGACGCGGCCCGCTTCTGTGGCGGCCAGGCGGTCCCCGGAATAAGTGAGGGACAGCAAGGACTTGCCCGGGTATACGCGGCGGAGTCGAGATTTTTGGGTGTAGGCGAGCTGACCGGGGACGGCCAGGTCGCACCGCGCAGAGTGTTTCAGATACAGGAAGAATCCCCGTAATTATCTGATTTTGGGGTGTTAATGGGCTCAAACAGGCGCTAGAATACCGCGCTCAAAAAAGGGCTATAGATAGAGAACTTGGAGTTTTAAGAAAATGTCACTTTCCAGTGAAGAAAAGCAGGGCGTTATCGCCGAACATGCACGCGGCGAAGCCGACACCGGCTCACCTGAGGTTCAGGTGGCACTGCTGTCTAAACGTATTGCAGAACTCACCGAACACTTCGGTGAGCACAAGAAAGATCACCACAGTCGTCAGGGATTGCTGAAAATGGTTAACAAGCGACGCAAGTTGCTTGACTACCTTAAATCCAGGGACGGCGACCGATACCGCGAGCTTATCGAGAAGCTCGGTCTGCGCCGCTAGTTCAGCGGGCACCCAGCACAGGCGACTACTATGCGACGTGACGTTCCCACTGTCGGGATCGCTGTCGCCTCCTGTGCTTTCAATGCATTCAAATCAGAGAAATCAACGTGAAATCGACTAAGAAAAGTTTCCAATTCGGGGAACATGAAGTAACTATAGAGACGGGTGCGATCGCTCGCCAGGCGGATGGCGCTGTCATGGTGAACATGGCCGATACGACTGTCATGGTCACAGCGGTTGGCCGCAAGGTTGCAGATCCGGGCAGGGACTTCTTCCCGCTTACCGTCAACTACCAGGAAAAAACCTATGCTGCTGGCCGAATCCCGGGTGGATTCTTCAAGCGTGAAGGACGTCCGAGTGAAAAAGAGGTTCTGACCTGTCGCCTGATTGACAGGCCGGTACGACCGCTGTTTCCAAAGGGCTTTACCAACGAAGTGCAGATTATCGCGACAGTCATGTCGTTGAATCCGGATGTTGATCCTGATATTCCGGCGCTGATCGGTGCATCCGCTGCGCTCGCGATTTCCGGTATGCCGTTCGCAGGCCCGATTGGTGCAGCGAAAGTCGGCTACAAAAATGGTGACTACGTTCTTAATCCCGGTGTTGCAGCGGTTGCTGAAGGCGACCTTGAACTGGTTGTCGCAGGCACGAAGGACGCCGTGCTGATGGTTGAATCGGAAGCCACTGGTCTCTCCGAGGAAGTCATGCTCGGGGCCGTAATGTTCGGCCACGAGAAATTGCAGGTCGCGATCAATGCGATTAACGAGCTTGCAGCCGAAGTTGGTAAGCCGGCCTGGGACTGGACTGCGCCGGCTACTGACGAAGGGCTTGAAGTAGCGGTCGCAGCAGCAGCCACAGAGGGAATGTCGGATGCCTACCGCATTACCGACAAGCAACAACGCCAGGAAGCCGTCGGCGCAGTCAAAACTGCGGCCATAGAAGCGCTGGCATCCGGCGACAATGCGCAATATTCAGCTGATGACGTCAAGGGTGCTCTTTACAAGCTTGAGAAATCGATCGTTCGCAAGCGCGTCATCAAAGGTGAGCCAAGAATTGATGGCCGTGACCGCACCACGGTCCGCGGAATCGACATTGGCGTTGGTGTTCTGCCACGGGCACACGGTTCGGCCATATTCACTCGCGGCGAGACTCAGGCGATTGTGGTGGCCACGCTTGGTACAGGTCGCGACGCCCAGATCATCGACGCGATTGAAGGCGAACGCAAAGAGCCGTTCATGCTGCACTACAATTTCCCGCCGTTCTGTGTGGGCGAAACGGGTTTCGTCGGTTCACCGAAACGGCGTGAAATCGGCCATGGCAAGCTTGCACGCCGGGGTATCCAGGCAGTAATGCCGAATATGGACGAGTTCGGCTACGTCATTCGTGTCGTATCGGAAATCACCGAGTCCAATGGCTCGAGCTCAATGGCGTCTGTTTGCGGCACGAGTCTCGCATTGATGGACGCGGGTGTGCCGATCAAGGCACCGGTGGCCGGTGTTGCAATGGGCCTCGTCAAGGAAGGCGACGACTTTGCGGTTCTGACGGATATCCTGGGTGATGAGGATCACCTGGGCGACATGGACTTCAAGGTTGCCGGCACCAGTGATGGCGTCACCGCACTGCAAATGGATATCAAGATCCAGGGTATTACGCGGGAAATCATGAGTAATGCGCTCGATCAGGCGCGCGACGCGCGACTGCATATTCTCGGCGAAATGAACAAAGTCATTAGCGAGCCACGATCCGAGATGTCGGAATGGGCTCCGACGATCATGACGATGAAAATCGACCCGGAAAAAATTCGCGACGTCATTGGCAAGGGTGGTGCGGTTATCCGCGCGATCACCGAAGAAACCGGTGCATCGGTTGATATCGACAATGACGGTACCATCCGCATCGCGTCTGTTGACGGCGCATCGGGTAAGGAAGCGCATCGTCGTATCGAACTGATCACAGCGGATGTCGAAGTTGGCCGCATCTACGACGGCAAAGTCGCTCGCCTGATGGACTTTGGTGCTTTCGTCACGATCCTGCCGGGCAAAGACGGCCTGGTACATATCTCCCAGATCTCCAATGAGCGTGTCGAGAAGGTTAGCGACAAGCTCGCGGAAGGTGACGAGGTTAAGGTCAAGGTTCTGGAGGTCGACCGTCAGGGCCGTGTGCGCCTGTCGATGAAGGAAGTTGAAGCCGCCGAATAAGGCCGTTCAGATCCCAGGAACCCGGGCCGAACCGCGATCGCGGTTCGGCCTTTTCTTTGCGCTGCAGTTATAGCCCGGGAATGACCGAATAAGGCTCCAGGTACTCAATGATCCGTCCGGGCAGATAAAACGTCGGCCGCCAGGGCGAACCACCATTGATAAATCCGACGTGGCCACCGTGGGCGGCAACCTCCAGTGTAACCGTGCTTGAGAGGCGATCCGGTGCAGGAATGACTCTTGGCGTCATGAACGGGTCGTCGAGGGCATTGATAATGAGTGTCGGCCGCTCGATTGTCTTTAGGAAATGCACGGCGCTGCACCGGTCGTAGTAGTCCTGTTTGCCCTTGAAGCCATGCAAAGGTGCAGTGACGACGTCATCGAATTCATCAAATGTTGCTGCTCGCATTGCACGCTCCCAGTCAAAGGCTGCGGTATATCGATCAAATTTCCGAGTGACTGAGCTCTTCATGCGCTTTAGAAGGTGTCGTTGATAAAGCTTTGAAAAACCTTGATTTAATGCCTCTGCACATTCGTGCAGGTTCAGCGGAACGCAAATGGCCGTCGCAGCATCAATCGGTGTCTCGCCGGATGACTCGCCGAGGTACTTCAAGAGCACATTGCCACCGAGTGAAAAGCCGGCCGCCAGCAACGGGCCCGCGTTGAGCGACTCGTCGCGACTGCGTTGCAACTCGTTCAGGAAATGTCGCAAGTCATTGGTTTCACCGGCGTGATAACGGCGCGGCAATCGGTTCCGATAATCACCGCAATCCCGAAAATGCAGCACGCAGGAGCGCCAGCTTCGATCCAGCGCAGCTTCCATCAGCATGCGTGCGTAGGATGAGGACGCCGAGCCTTCCAGACCGTGCAGGATAATCAATAGTGGCGCGGAGTCCGGCAGCACGTCGGCCGCAACCAGCCAGTCCACGGCAGTGGTGTCGCCATCAGGCAATTCCAATTCTTCGCGGCGAAGCGCCGGGCGCGACGGCCAGGACCAGGGAAGACTCGGGTACATGGTTTGGGCATGCGCATTCTTAAGCCACGGGGCCGGTCTGAACCGGCTCTCAATGATCGGGTTGCGGGGCTTGTCTTCCGTCATGTCAGCGTTTCATGGACAAAAAAAATGGCCCCCTG
>DDIP01000018.1 GCA_002338605.1 Proteobacteria bacterium UBA1847
GGCTATCGAACGCCAGGCCGGCGCCGGCGCGCTCGCCAGCCGGGAAGCTCAGGAACTTTTGTGTGCCGTGGGCAAGAAACAACAGTCCTGAGGTTATCCGCAGCACACTGAGCATTTGTGGGGCAAACCTGCTTATTTTCTCGGTGATCATTTTATTTCTCCCTTGAAGCAATCGTTTGGTGGTTCTTGCATTCAGTGAATGAGGCCAAAGGTGTCGACAAGCACGAATTCGCTCTCTTCCTTGGCCACGATTTCAACAGTCCCGTCCTTAATCGCAATTCCGTCGCGCGCATTCACTTCGGTGCCGTTCACGGTGAGCCGTCCTTTGGCGGGAACGAGATAAGCACGATTATTTTCACCCACCTCGTGCGTAATACTTTGTCCCGCCGTCAACGTGGCGCCGTAGACTCGCGCATCGGCCCTGATCGGCAACGCCTCCTCTTCTGCGTAACCCGAGGCAAGCAGTTGCATACTGCCGGTGCGCTCACCCTTCGGAAAAGGCCGGGCACCCCAACTCGGCGCTCCGCCGCGTTCACGAGGCATGATCCAGATTTGGAAAATGCGTGTTTCCTCGTCTTCCATGTTGTATTCGGAATGTTGCACGCCGGTCCCTGCGCTCATTACCTGGACATCGCCGGCTTCCGTGCGGCCTTCGTTGCCCATGCTGTCCTTGTGGGTGATCGCACCCTCTCGAACATAGGTAATGATCTCCATGTCTGCATGGGGATGCGGCGGGAAACCGGTCTTTGGCGCGATCACGTCGTCGTTCCATACTCGCAACGGACCCCAGTTCATGCGAGCAGGATCGTGATAACTCGCGAATGAAAAATGGTGATGCGCATCGAGCCATCCGTGGTTCGCTGACCCGAGCGATTCAAACGGGCGCAAATCGATTTCAGCGGTTTGCGTGTTCATAAGACGTCTCCAATGGTGTTCTTAATGGCCCCAAATATAGAGATGGACTGAGGGCATTGAAATAGAAACAATAGAAACGTAAGGTTTCCAATATGAGTATCTCGGACACCGAAAGCTGGATTATTTTTGCCAAAGTGGCTGACCTGGGAAGCTTTTCCGAGGCTGCCAGGGCGCTGGGTATCGGCAAGGCGACCGTCTCGAAGACGATTAGCCGCCTGGAGGCTGAAGTCGGCATCACCTTGTTCCACCGGACAAGCCGCGCCGTATCCCTGACGGCGACGGGTGCCGCATTGGCCGACGATGCCAGGCAGCTCGCTGATTTTGCCGAAGCATTGGCCGACCGGGCCCGTGAAGGGAGTAAGACGCCTTCGGGCATCGTGAAACTGGCAGTGCCGATGAGTTTCGGGCTTCGGTGCCTTGGCGATTTCGTCGCTCGATTTACGGGCGACTATCCGGATATTGAGCTCGATATTCATCTTAGTGACAGCAAAGTAGATCTCATCGCCGACGGGTTCGATCTGGGTTTGCGGATTGCCGATCTACCGGATAGCAGCCTGCTTGCGCGCAAAATTCGCGATGTGATGCTGCACGTCGTCGCATCGCCCGGCTATTTGCAACAGCATGGCGAACCCACGCACCCGAGCGAGCTGAGCCGGCACACTTGTTTGCGATATTCGCTGTTGCCCCGCCCTGCCGCCTGGCGATTCAGGCACAGAGATCTTGGCGAGTACTTCGTCGAGCCGCACGGACCGATACTGGCGAACAACAGTGACGTTCTGCGCGAAAGTGTTCGCGGCGGTATTGGCATTGCGATCATGCCGGACTTCATTGTCGACGATGATTTGGCACAGGGTACGGTCCGCCCGATCCTGACCGACTGGTCGCCGCCCGCGGTAGCGCTTCACCTTGTAACTCCGCCGGGCCGCTTGCGCCCGCTCAGAGTGAAGATTCTGATCGATCGGTTGCTGGCCGACCTCGCCAGGGTTGATGGTCGGGACACGGCCAGCAGTAGTAGCTAAGTTCGCGCCCTGATCTGCGTTGCGGCCAGTCTCAATGACTGTCCTATCTAGAATAACGGGTATTGGCTCACCTGGCCGATTAACGTCGGGATTCCTGAATATCAGTCACAAATGGACCCATTCATGGCGAAAAATGCGATCCTCACTGCCTATGGCTGAGTAACGGAGATAGCGATGCTCGAAACCCTGGGTGAGACGATCAGAGGATTGATCGATGCTGCGGATCAGCTTCAGGTTGATGCACTACCGCGCTCGCAGCTGGACGGTGTCGTCTCTCGCGGCGAGTTTCGTCCGGCGGAAGACGAGGCAATTGGCTTCTGGTTTGCACGCTTCCTCACTGTTCGAGACAACCTGTGGAACCTCATCAATGATCTCCGGACGATTCTCTACAATTCAGCGGAGCGCATTTCTGAGGTCGACGAGCTGCGCCACTTCCTGGCTGGGTATGCTGCTGTATGCATCCTGATTCGCATCGACCGGGTCATGCTCTTCGACGTTGGCTATCACAGCCTTATTCAACGTAAACTGAATGAACCGTTTCCCGAATTCAGAATTCCCCGCAAGCAATACACCAAAATATTCTCCGCGTTCGTCGACCAGAGCAACGTGTTTGCACTCCGTGAGGCAATTCGCTTTGCGAAGAAAAACCGCCGCAAACTCCTGGAGCTGAGCGGTGATTCCGATGTCGGGTTCATCGCGCAGCGACTTGGTGCATTCGAGGCATCACTGAATCCCAGCAAACTGAGTCATCTAAAACGAGCGTGGGGCTATTTGAGTCACAAATGGCGCCGGCGAGGCGTGGTTAGCGCGGAGAATCTGTTCGCCGCAGTACTCGAAGGTTTTGGCCGGACCGCTTCCGAGCTCTGCGATATGGAGCACAAGCAGGTCACCTCCAGTACCGTTGACGCCATCTCCGATTTCCTGCAACCCGGCGACGTCATCGTGACCCGCCATGCGAAAGCGCTGACAAATCTCTTCTTTCCGGGCTTCTGGCCACACGCTGCGCTGTATGTCGGCACACCGGAACAACGGCAGGCAGCAAACATCAGCGTTGGTCCGGAAAAGGAATCTCGCTGGGTGAATGATATTTGCGTGCTGGAAGCAAGAAAGGACGGTGTCCTGCTACGCCCGTTGCAAGAAACCCTGACCGTTGACACGTTTGTCGTTCTCCGGCCGAAGCTGACACCACAGAGCATTCGCAGCGCAGTAGAACGAGCATTACTGCATGAGGGCAAGCAATACAACTTCGATTTCAATTTCTTCAGTTCCGATCGCATCGTGTGTACTGAGCTCATCTACCGAGCTTACGATGGCGTGGAGAGCCTGGAGTTTCCGCTGTGCGAACGCGCGGGGCGCAAGACGATGTCGGCGGAAGATCTGCTCGATTTTGCACTGGATACCGACGCTTTCACGCCCGTGGCAATATTTGGCGTCAAGGATTGCAAGGACACAATACTGTTTGGCGATGGTGTTCGCGGCGCACTAGTGGCGAGTTATCGACAGTCGTTCGGCTAGCCAATTCGCCGTCAGCAGTCGCGTTTCTTTTCTTCGAGATCACGGCGCCTGCTTTTCAGAGTCTCGCCCTGCCTGATCGAATAACCACTGCGCAATTGTGCATCGATGCCATCGATTTGCGAATCGTACCTGTCTCGGCATTCCAGCCGTCTTTCTTTTTCCGCGGCCCTGTCTTGTTGTTCACGTTCACGCGCATTATTTGCAGCTGCTTGCGAACTGCTGTTCTCCGCCTGACCACCGCC
>DDIP01000402.1 GCA_002338605.1 Proteobacteria bacterium UBA1847
GTCCTCCCGAAAAAGGCCACCAAGTCTGGTGCCACTTGTATCCCTAAGCAAAATCCGGTTTAAGATTGAACGCACACCTGAGGACTCATTGAAGCCCTCCCCAGGTTGTCATCCTGAGCCAGCGGCGAAGGATCTGTGCCCAGGTAAATCGTGACGAAAATGGAATTTGAAGTCCCGCCGCTACGCAGATTAGTGACTCACCCTTCGCAGTTATATGGAAACTGCACAGTTTCGTATCAAACCCAACTTTGGGCTGCGGAAAACGTTGACAAGTCTATGAAGCAGTAAGACAATCAGAGAGAAATTTTCAGATCTGATTCGTCTATCATGCCGAACTTCCTACTCAATTATTAGTCTGAATAGATATCCAGCTCATAATAAATTCCGAAATTAACTGAATGTAAGACATGCAATCATATGTTCTCAGACGACTGAAGTTTGTCCCAATGCGAGTAACCACTGTGGAAGGTTCAAATTTTTTTAGTCGAGTTTGTTGGCCATGAGGGAAAGTTCTTCAAGGGTGACTGGAGATTTTGGAGGCCAAGGCTGGTGACCGCGAACGTAAGCAGTCCCGCGTCAAGCGGGCCGGCTGGCAGCCATTTTGAGGGTCAGATTGGCGCCCACTACTTGCTATCTATGTTGACGGGCACAGAGCCCCGTGGCCTACCAGGCACGACGATTGATCGTATCGAGTTCCAGCGAGCAGCTGAGGGCCGACCACTCGACGACGTCATTGTGCATGCCCATGATGCACATGGTAATCCTGCAGTTCTCGAGATCCAGGTCAAGCGGAGCATCACATTTGCGAAGACTGATCCAGTGTTTCGTGCAGTCATTGATCAGATAGTTCAGGCCTCCCGGAGGCCAGACTTCTGGCCCAGCCGCTACGAACTCGCGATTGCCACGGCCCGAACATCTCGAAAGATCGACGGTGCCTATCAGGACGTCCTGACCTGGGCACGACAGTTAAGCGACGCACCAACCTTCACGGCCAGGATCGATCGTCCGGGATCTGCCAATGATGACATGCGTACTTTTGTGCGAACTTTTAAGTCGCATTTGCGAGATGCCGGTGTACCCGACGATGAAGAGACAGTTTGGCGGCTACTGCGAAAACTCCAGATTCTCGTCTTTGACTTTACTGCCCAAGGCTCCGCGTCCGAGGATCTCGCTAGGGAACGTGCCGTTCGCGCCCTCCACCCAGACGACTCGCTTCAGGCAGGAAACCTATGGACGACCATGGTCGAGCTCGCCCTGCGTGTCGCAGCGAGTGGCGGTGACCGTACGCGCGAGGGTCTGATCGAGGACCTCGGGTCATTTCGCCTTGCAGGCGACAGACGCTACTCATCTGCACGCGCCGCGCTCGCCGAGGCGTCTCACAACGCCCTTTCAGACATCAACGATCGAGTCGGCCATGTCATGTTGACTCGACATGAGCAGGTCGCTGCTGTTCATGCCGCACTTGATACTGGTCGCTACGTCGAAATCCGTGGCGACGCCGGCGTCGGCAAGTCGGGCGTATTGAAGCACTTCGCAGAGCAGATCGCTACAGAGTCCCTGGTTGTCGTGCTCAGTCCTGGCCGATGTACACCGAGGGGGTGGACTACAATGAGGGCAGTGCTCGGGTTTGATGGCACAGCTCGTGATCTACTAATCGATCTTGCGAGCGACGGTGGAGCGATCCTCTTCGTCGACAATCTAGACATCTTTGGGGACGAGGAACGAAAGACCGTAGTTGACCTCGTCCGCGAAGCTGAGAGCATTCCTGGATTTGCCGTGATCGCGACAGCAAGGCGCAACTTCGGAGTCGAAGAATTGAACTGGCTACCGACGGACGTGCTTGATCGTATGGGGCGTGCTGAACCTATCTTGATCGGTGAACTGAGTGATGCCGAAGTTGAGGAGATTCGGCACGCCGCTCCGAGGCTTGCGCCCCTCTTGGCCGACACACATCCGGCACGCGACGTAGCCCGGAATCTCTTCCGTCTCGCCCGCCTTGCAAGCCGGCCGGGAGACGATACAATCCTCCGGACCGAAGTTGACATGGCCGAGCAGTGGTGGCAAACGGCCGACGGTAGAAACGACGCCGACCACCGGGAGCGTGCTAGGCTGCTAAGGGCTTTGGCGGAACAAGCTCTCTCGCGAACTCAACCCCTGGAAGTTGGTGGTCACTCGGCCAGGGCCGTGGACACCCTGGTCTCAAGTGAGTCTTTGCGCGACTTAGGAAACGACCGCGTCGCGTTCCGGCATGATGTCTTTCGCGAATGGGCGATTGCCAACCTACTTCATACCGACCCGACAACCATCGAGCGTTTACCTCTAGACCGTCCTGCGCCAGCGGTCCTGGCGCGAGGCGTGGAGCTTGCTTCGCGCATGGTCCTTGAGCGTGAAACCAATGTCTCGCGCTGGCTGTTGCTTATTGAGCGTTTGAGTCACGAGGGTATGCACGGTTCGTGGCGACGGGCGGTATTGCTGGCCCTAGTACGCTCCGAAGTCGGGCCAGAGTTGCTGAAGCGCGCGGCCGCTATTTTGCTCGAAAACCGAGCAAGTATGCTTCGCGAACTCATCCGAGTAGTGATGGCAGTTGACGTTGAGCCAGCTTCAAAGTTGTTCGAGGCTGTTGGTCTTGACCCAACGATGGTCCCGGCAAGTCTCAATGTTCCTAGCAAAGCATCCTGGAGGCGATTGATCGGCTGGTTACTGAGTCTTGGTGAGAACTTGCCTGCGGCGGTGTTCCCAGAGGTAGTCAACTTTTATAAAGCGTGGTCCATTGGAACGCTCGGCCACGATCGGATGACTCCGTTCCTGCTACAGCGGCTTTATTGGTGGTTAACCGAGATTGAGTCAACCCGTGACGCCGAGGACTTCAATGATCGACGTGAGCCGTTCGGTGGTGAACTTGATCATGAACAGATCAGATCATTGGAGTCCGATCTTCGCGGAGGATTACTCTTGTTCTGCAATCGGATGCCTGCGCTTGCCGTGGAGTATTTGCGATCGTTGGCCAAACGCCGACACAGCAAAGATGCTGTGCGGAGCATTCTGAAATTCCGCGGATCGCTGGCGCAGGCGGCCCCAGCGGAGCTCGCAGAGCTAACACTGTCCGCCCTGGTTCCGAAGCGTCAACCTGACGACCGATCCTATCGACGCGAGTTCAGAGAGCCCTTTAGTTTTCTCGACCACGAGTTTCTTCCCGCATCCCCTGCGCAGGGTCCGTTCCTGGACCTTCTCAATCATGCACCGCCACATGGATTGTCGTTGATCCATCGGCTTGTTGACCACGCAATCTCGTTCTACACCGATGGCAAAGAGTATGGCGTAGATGCGATCACCATCGTCTTTCCAGGCGGCACGCGCGCTTTTCCCTGGGGGCGATCGTACACCTGGGCACGAGACGAAGGGAACGGTTCCTACTGTATAACGTCGGCCCTCATGGCTCTAGAAGCCTGGGCGCACCACCGAATCGAAGCAGGAGAGAATTTCGATTCGGTTCTGAATGATGTGCTTGGCCCACCCGGCTCCCCAGCAGCCTACCTTTTGGTCGCAATTGATCTCATCCTTTCTCATTGGCCGAAATCACGGGAGGCGGCCGTTCCTTTCCTGTCTTGCCCCGAACTCCTATGTATTGACCGTCAACGATACTTTCGCGACACACTCAATTTTTCAGATATTTTTGGTCTCAGCGCGTTGCAAAGGGAACCGGTCGGCGCGGCCAGTAGGGCGAGTCTAAAGAAGCGCCACTCCCGAGGCTCCATGCTCGATCAGCTCATTGGAGCGTACGCTGTGCTCGGACCAGTCCACCTCCGAGAAAAGCTTGGTACTCTGCTACATCATGCCGCTGAACGCCTCGGCCCGCCCGATCAACAGTCGAACTTGGGTGATCCCGCCTTCATGGCGTTTCATGCACTCAACTCAATTGATCCCAACAATTGGCGAGAGGTATCTATTCCGCAGCCTGACGGTACGACTAGAGTGTTTCTCGAATACATGGTGCCGGAGGCCGAAAGTCGGCACATTGCAGGTCCCCAGGAGGCCTTGCAAGGTAGGTTGACGGACGCCAATATACAGGCCTCTGTGAGGCTTGCGGTGGATGACCCGTCCCGTTCATCACCCACGGTTGCGGCAGCGGCGGTCGAATGGGCGCAAAGCGCGACGGCCACTCCGACCAGCAGGGACGCGGATGAAGACGCGGATTCAATGCTGGAACAGGCTGTGGTCGGTGCAGCCATGATTGCAATGCGGGATGGGAGCACGGATTTACGCACTCAGAGCCAAGCATGGGCGCGTAGCATTTTTGCCAAGGCGCTGCAGACCAAAAACGATCCTGTTCATCGATTTCGGTCTGGACTCCAGTTTAACCCGGTCGGAATGGCGTTTGTCGGAATAGTTTACTTGCTAAAAGATTGCGCCGCCTCTGACGATGTGCGTGCCCTCCTCGGTGTAGCCATCCGTGAGGAACCCGCTGCAGCGCACGGTTTCGGTGCGGGGGCCACCACCCTCGCCTCAATCGACGAGCGCTTGCCGCGTGCAGTGCTACGGTGTGCCTTCGCGGCATGTATTCGCCCAAGTCGCGAATGGGATCTCCCCGAGGGTGAGGTTTCGGCGCGTTCCGATCGCCGTCGGCAACGGGTTCAAGCGGCCATAGATGCTGAGCTAGACTGGCTTGCCGATGGGCGTTCTGAACCTGACTGGCCGGCGTTCCCGACAAAAGAAGTGCGAGTCCAAACGGGAATTCGGTTATCGGGATTACAACAGCGGGAAGATTCGCCCACATCGAAGCGCCCCCTACAGGATGAATATGTAGACCACCAAGCGGTGGCAGTGTGGCTCGCCAATGCTCAGAATCTCGTAGATGTAGTCGAGCGCCCATGGCTAATCGAGATCTCTCGGACTTATGCCGCTTGGACTGCCGCAGCAAACGGAGCTGGGCTGAACTCGTACGAAGAAGTTGCCTCCCCGCCAAGTGAGTGGAACAATGCGTACTTCAATCTGCTGGCCCACTGCCTGCCTAAACTTGCCTTGCCGGAGATTGAGCAATTTGCGTTGACTCCTATCAGTTCGTTGCCCGACAAGTCGTTCTTTGATGTAATCACGCAGTTTCTGCGAAGCGTTGATGCCGTCTACTTTAACGATCGGGGTTTGCAGACGCCCATCGCGATTAGCACCCGGTCTGCGCTCGGCAACCGATTGATGGCGAGTAACGGCTGGAAGCGGTTAGGGGCCAGTCGATCTAGCTCCATCGAATTGCATATCGGACCGGCCATCGCTGTACTCTTCTTCAACGATCGTGGTTTCGCCCAGCCCCCTAAATGCTACTTACTTCCAAACGGCATTGATCGGCTCGATCACTTCCTCCCTGTACTTGGGAAGCTAGTGGAGACCGGTCCTTCATTGTTTGTTACTATTGTGACACTCAACTTATTTGAGGTATCTCCAAGGTCGACACACCTTCCCTTTATCGTGGCAGCAGCGAAGTCTTGGCTGGCTAGCTTTCATGAGAACAGCGAGTTCTGGGTTGAAAATGGTATCGGTCGTCGTGTGTGCGGTTGGGTCGAAAAAGTTTGGCGGCAGGAGCCGGCTTTGCTAGATACCGATAAGTCAATACGGGTCGATGTAGATCAATTGCTAGCGGCGTTAGTTAGCTTGGGAGTGCCGGAGGCCAGACGCATGGAAAAAGCGCTCAATAATGAATGAGGAAGGCGAGAAAGAATTTGGGTCATTGCTAGCGGTTTTATTATATGGGATTAGAAGGCAGTTCTCATAATCCCAGATTTCAAGCGATCTTCCAACTATGACTTTGTTTCTAGAACCGGAATGTGGAGACAACCGATGGACTAAACAGAGTCCGAGCTTAGCCCTGCCTTTTCCTCCTGGACACAGATCCTTCACCGTGGGTTTAGAATAATAATCTGTTTTAGGGCAGCAACGAGGCATTGCCGAGTTTGTCCAATTCCTAAATGGAGAAATATAAAATTTTTTGAAATTATCTGCTTTACTCTTTTGCGTTGAGAGATGTGCGAGTATAGTCATTAGTGCGTCGCTTCTTTTTATTAGGATTTA
>DDIP01000336.1 GCA_002338605.1 Proteobacteria bacterium UBA1847
AGGGAAGGATGCCGAGCCACTGGTGGTTTTTGCAGTTGAACTCGGTTACCAGGTAAGCCTCTCGGACCACCGGCCGGCCTCAATTGCAGGTTTCCGGCCCGTACCGGGCGTGTCACCTGTTTGCACACCAGCGGATTCAATCGCGTCGCACTTCGAGCTGGATCGTTTCGATGCGGTAATCGTCATGAGTCACAACCTCGATGCTGATCGCGCCTACCTGAAAATACTGGCCGATTCGTCAGTGCCGTACATTGGATTGCTAGGACCACCGCACCGTCGCGATCGATTGCTGCGGGAAATTGGTGCCAGCGCCGACAGCTTCGGTGACCGCCTGCACGGACCGGTTGGCCGGCAGCTCGGCGGGCGTGGACCCGGGGCTATCGCCCTGGAAATCGTTGCGGAACTGCAGGCGAGGTTTGCCAGAGTCGATTAGTGCTGCGCGAGGGCATCAAGATCTGCGAGCGTGTCGATATCAATGCCCGCCGCCGGAATGTCGACCGAGCTGACGCTGAACTTGCCGCTGTCTACAAGTTGTTTCGCGCCGTGGTCTCCACGCAATGCGATCAGGTCAGCAAACGTTGCCCGGGTGAAAAGAATTGGCGGCCCGCGGGTATCTTGATAGGAAGACGCGACGATGTCGACGCCTGATTCTCGCCAGCAGCGAACAATGGCATGCAGATGCTCACCGCTGACCAGCACCTGGTCTGCCAAAAGGAGCAAAACGGCGTCGAAACGCCCGGTGCATTCATTGACGCCGACGGCAATGCTTGCTCCAATCCCGTCGGCATAATCCTTGTTCAGAACTTTTCGGTCGAACAGGTTGCCAGCTGCCGCTTCGATGACTTCGTGCTGGTGGCCGAGGACCAGGTGAACATTGCCAGGGCAGACGTCCTGGGCAGCCAGTAAAGCGTGCTGCACGAGTGTCGTGCCCTTCAGCGGGACGGCAAGTTTGGGCGCACCGAATCTCGAGGACATTCCGGCTGCCAGAACGAGTGCCGCGATTTTGGGGTGCCGGTTGGCTGCTGTCATTGCTGAAATACTGGCGCAGCCCGGCATTGCCTGTCCAGCTAAATCGTAGCAACGCTTGTATACTCGTCACGACATGTAATTGCAGTCCTGGACGTCCCATTTCAGTGGCGACGTGGAGCGTGATGACCCGATTGTCCAATAGCCATGCGGTCGTAACAGGCGGTGCGAGCGGCATAGGTCTCGCTATCGCGAGGGCGCTGGCGGCCAGTGGCGCGCACGTCACGATCACGAGTCGCGATACGGATCGAATGCAATCGGTCGTTCGCAAGAATGGCGGGATCAGAGGCGTGACCCTGGATGTAACCGATCCTCGCAGCGTCAAAAAGGCTTTCGAATCGGCCGGCCCGGTCGATATCCTGGTCAATAATTCAGGTACAGCAGTGGCCGCGCCATTTGAGGGAACATCGCTCGAGCAACTCACCAGCATTATGGCGGTCAACCTCGGCGGTGTCTTTCACTGTATGCAGGCAGTGTTGCCGGCAATGCGCAAACAGCAGTACGGTCGTATCGTCAATATCGCGAGTACTGCCGGATTGAGCGGCTATGCCTATGCATC
The DNA here is from genome assembly GCA_002338605.1 of Proteobacteria bacterium UBA1847. Classification (GTDB taxonomy): domain Bacteria; phylum Pseudomonadota; class Gammaproteobacteria; order Steroidobacterales; family Woeseiaceae; genus UBA1847. Next base: position 1,586 of record DDIP01000336.1, read on the forward strand.
AGTTTACGCAGCGTCGAAGCATGCCGTGATCGGATTGACGCGATCAGTTGCTATCGAGCTCGCACAAACCGGCATTACCGTGAATTGTGTCTGCCCGGGATTTACAGACACCGAGATTGTTGCGACGGCCATCGCAAATATCGCGACGGCAACGGGTCGCAGCGAAGCGGAAACCCTCGCGGATTTCGTTGAGCACAATCCGCAAAAACGCCTGGTCACGCCCGATGAAGTGGCAGACACCGTGCTGTGGCTTTGCGGTGAAAACAGCCGTTCGATCAATGGCCAGGCGATCGCGGTTGCCGGTGGAGAAATCATGTGAACAGCCGCCTCGCCTGCGCGTTGAGTATCTGTGTAGCGCTCGATATCGGCGTTTGCCTTCGTTCGTGCACGACGATCTCAATACCGTGAGCTATTGACAGGAAATTACGAGGAAAATTATGAGTTTTGATCTGAATGGAAAAGTCGCAATCGTTACTGGCGCCGGTCGTGGACTTGGTCGCAGCCACGCTTTGGCGCTGGCCGCGCGTGGGGCCAGGGTGGTCGTCAATGATCTCGCCGAACACGGTGCGGACTCTGAGAGTGCGCGTGCAGTGGTCAGGGAAATTCGTGCCAAAGGTGGCTCCGCAATTGCCAATGGTGCCAATGTCGCCAATTTCGAACAGGTTAAATCGATGGTCGACGCCGTCGTGGCGAAATGGGATCGGGTCGACATACTTGTCAACAATGCCGGCATGTTGCGTGACAAGACTTTCAGCAAGATGTCGATAGACGATTTCAGGCTGGTGATCGACGTGCACCTGATGGGCTCTGTAAATTGTACCAAGGCTGTATGGGCGAGGATGTGCCAGCAGAACTACGGTCGCATCGTTCTGACAAGCTCAAGCTCAGGCTTGTACGGAAATTTTGGGCAGTCGAATTACGGCGCTGCTAAGATGGCGATGCTGGGCTTCATGAATACGCTGCATCTCGAAGGAAAGAAATACAACGTAAGGGTCAATTGCCTGGCGCCGACGGCAGGTACAGCGATGACCAAAGGCCTGTTTCCGGAAGCAGTGTTTGAACTGATGACTCCTGACTCGGTCAGTCCCGCAGTTGTATTCCTTTGCGCATCGGACGCCCCGAGTCGCAAGGTTGTTGCAGCCGGTGGCGGAAGTTTTGCGGTGTACAAGGGTTTCGAAACCGAAGGCATAAGCCTGGCACCGGAAAATGTGTCGGCAGAAGGCATCGCCGCGGCTTGGGAGGCCATTAATGCCGAAGCGGGCATGCGGGAACTTGGCAGCGGATTCGAGCAGCCAACGAAATTTGCGATGCAGGCTGCGCGGAAACTCGGCCTGGATCTGACGTAGTCACCACAACAGAGAGTATGACAATGAGAGAAGCTGTAATCGTCTCCACCGCCCGAACACCGATTGGTAAAGCCTATCGCGGCGCATTCAACAACACTGAAGCACCGACACTCGGCGCTCATGCCGTCAAACATGCGGTCAAGCGAGCAGGGCTAGATCCCGCCGACGTTGAAGACGTTATTATGGGGTGCGCGATGCCGCAGGGAACGCAAGGTGGCAACGTCGCCCGGCAGATAGCACTCGCGGCCGGGCTGCCGGTGACCACGGCCGGTATGACAGTTGACCGGCAATGTTCATCCGGCATGATGGCGATTGCACTGGCGGCAAAAACCATTATCTCCGACGGAGTGGATATCATCGTTGGCGGTGGGCTCGAATCGATCAGCCTTGTACAAAATGAACATATGAACACGTTTCGCGCCAAGGACCCGCGGCTGCAGAGGATTCATGAACACATGTACATGCCAATGATTGACACGGCTGAGGTGGTCGCGAAGCGCTACAGCGTTTCGCGTGAGGCACAGGATGAATACGCACTGCAAAGCCAGCAGCGAACGGCGGCCTCTCAGGATGCGGGCAGATTTGACGACGAGATCGTTGCGATGTCCACGAGCAAGGGCGTCATGGACCGCGAAACCAAAGAAATCAGCTTCGAGGATGTGACGCTCACGAAAGATGAGGGCAACCGTCCTGAGACAAATATCGAGGGCCTCGCCGGACTGAACCCGGTCAGGGAGGGGGGATTCATAACGGCCGGCAATGCCAGCCAGTTATCGGATGGTGCATCCGCGGCCGTTGTCATGGAGGCGAGCCTCGCTGAAAAACGCGGACTCGAACCCCTGGGAATCTATCGCGGCACCGCGGTTGCTGGCTGCGAACCCGACGAAATGGGAATTGGTCCTGTTTTCGCTGTGCCCAGATTGCTGCAGCGCAACGGTCTTACGATGGATGACATCGATCTTTGGGAGCTGAACGAAGCGTTCGCCGTGCAGGTAATCTATTGTCGCGATCGTCTCGGGATACCGGGTGAGAATTTGAATGTCGACGGTGGCGCTATTTCCATCGGTCATCCTTATGGCATGTCCGGCGCGCGCATGGTCGGTCACGCGCTTATTGAAGGTAAGCGCCGAGGCGCACGTTACGTGGTATGCACGATGTGTATCGGTGGCGGGCAGGGTGCTGCATCGTTATTTGAAGTAGTTTGATGCGGGCACTGGTTTGCAAGCAATACGGCCCACCGGACTCGCTCGTTATTGAAGAGTGTGACGCGCCCCTACCCGCAACGGGCCAGATCCTTGTGGATGTT
>DDIP01000207.1:0-3860 GCA_002338605.1 Proteobacteria bacterium UBA1847
AGGCGATGCCTCAACAGTCGTTTACGATTCCGGAACACTTACCTTGAACGCTGGCGATGACCTCACCGTAGCAGCTGTTCCGAATACGACCGGCGGGACTGCGGCTATCAGCCTTGTCGCACTGACCGGAGCCGGATCACTCGAGATCCTTGACGCCACCACGCCAACATCGCTACAGGTTGTACATGCGTCCCCGGACGCCCCGGCAGTGGATATCGTCGTCGATGGCAGTGTATTAGTGCCTGGCCTGGAGTTCCCCGATGCGACTGACTTCGTTGAAGTATCCGGTGGAACCTATAACGTCTCCGTCACCGTCGCAGGTAATCCCGGTGCGATAGCGATCGGCCCGGTTGATCTGGAATTGGCGGCAGGTACGCGCTATTCAGTCCTCGCAGTAGGTGAATTGGCTACTATCGAAGCACTGGTCCTCTCCGATGATCCACGCCGGGTAGCTACCAATGCGAAGGTGCGTATTGTGCATGCTTCGCCTACGGCTTCAGATGTTGACATCTATGTGACTGCTGTCGGAGCAGACATCAGTTCGGAAATGCCGACCCTTGCCAATGTGGCATTCAAGGCAAACACCGGATTCATTTCCCTTCCCGAGGGCGATTACGATGTAACGGTGACAGCGGCAGGAACAAAAACCGCTGCAATCGGACCTGCGACGATTTCCGTTGAGGACGGCGGCGTCTATACCGCAGTTGCGCGTGATCCGCTACCCGGCGATACCGACCTTGGACTTATCGTTCTGGACGATTTTCTGGCAGTCGAGTAACACCGACACTGATCCCCGCGCAGCGATGCGCATCCCCAATTATCCCCGCCTCGTGCGGGGATTTTTTTTGCGCCTTGTTAGGAGCCATTGCAACGAGCCTGCTATGCTAGTGACAGACGCAATACACCGGGTCACGCGCCGAGCAATTCAATCGTCGCCAACAGATGAGGACTTCATGTTTCGCAAACACGAAATGATTCCCAGCAAACATATGGGCCGCGATGTTCATGTCTGGCGTTATGGCAACTTCGGACCACCACTGATCGCTTTTCCAAGCGCTTCCGGAATGGCGCACGAATGGGAAAACCACGGTATGGTCGACGCATTGTCGGACTGGCTGGAGCAAGGCCGACTCAAACTCTATACCGTCGAAAGCAACGTATCGGCCGTATGGACGCGCAAGGAAGTACCGCCTCATGAACGCATCAAGCAACATATGCCCTATGAGCGCTGGGTAATGGATGAGCTTGTCCCGTTTATTCGCCGCGACTGCCGGGTCGATGACATTCCAATTGCCGTCGCCGGTACCAGCCTCGGCGCATTGTATGCGGCGAATTTTGCACTCAAGTTTCCCAGCGTCTTCCGGTATGCGCTGTGCATGAGTGGTCGTTATGATGCGACCTGGATGACCGATGGCTTCGTCAACGAAGACGTCTACTTCAACAGCCCGATTTCCTACGTTCCGGGCATCCAGGGCGAGTACCTTGAGCAAATCCGTAAACACACCCACCTTTCGCTGGTCTGCGGTCAGGGGCAGTGGGAAGACGGAAACATTGAAGACACCCAACACTTTGCGAGCCTGCTCCAGGCAAAAGGCATCAGCCATCAGCTCGACCTGTGGGGAACGGATGTTTCCCATCAGTGGCCGTGGTGGGCACGCCAGGCCAGGCATCATTTGAGCGGATACGTACACGCCAGAAACTGAACCGAAAAGTAAACCGACGACCTCGTCAGTAGCTACCAGCCTGGCACTAGCATTCGCAGGTCACTTCGCTGCGAACTCATTGGTAAACTAGCCCATACCCCGCGGCCAAAGCCACCCGGTCGTTCATTGGCAATTCGGAGGTTACATGCTTGTTTTCATTGTCGCAGTCAGCATCGTGCTCGTGGTGTCCTTCCTGTGCTCGGTTTTCGAGTCGGTCCTGCTGTCGTTAACGCGGCCACAGGTTGAAGTTCTGGCGAAGAAACACCGGTCTGCCGGAAATCTGCTCACGAAATTCAAAGACAATATGGACATGCCCATTGCGGCGATCCTTATTCTGAATACCGCGGCACATACCATTGGTGCGGCTGTCGCCGGTGCCAGTTACACCGACGCATTCAATTCCGAGACCTTGTGGCTGTTTTCAATACTGTTCACGATTGCTGTGCTCTTGTTTACTGAAATCATTCCCAAAACACTCGGCGTTTCGCATGCCACGGCCCTCGCGCCGACTGTCGCACATGGTATTCAGTGGCTGACCGTGCTGTTACGTCCGCTGGTATTGCTGAGCGAACGCATATCGCGGTCATTGCGCAGCGATGCAGAGGTACACGTGACGTCCGCCGAGGAAATTCGCCTGCTTGCATTGCTGGGACGTAGTGAAGGTGTCATTGGCACTCGAACGGCAGGAATGATCGTTGGCGCGGCACAATTGCGGCACATACGTGCCTACGATGTGATGCTGCCGCGTGATGAGGTCCGGTTTCTTTCCGGCACCATGCATCGCGCCGATGCGCTGGCCACGGTGCGCGAGTCCGGACACAGTCGGTTTCCGTACTCACCGACTGGCGACCTGGATGGTGTAACGGGCGTGGTGCTCGCGAAGGACTTGCTCTACTGGCTGTTGTCCAACGAAGACTCGCTCGTCGACTGGGAGTCCATTCGGCGCGACGCATTGGTCGTACCAGACAGTTCTCCGTTGCCAACCCTGTTGCGCACCTTCCAGGACAGCCACCGGCATCTCGCAATCGTCGTTGACGAGTACGGCAGCGTTGAAGGCATAGCAACGCTTGAGGACGTGCTGGAAGAAATCGTCGGAGACATCCGGGACGAAAGCGACAGGCCGACAAGAGACATCGTCGCTCGCAAGGACGGCACGCTGTTGGTTGATGCGAGCGTCGACCTGCGAAGGCTTTCGGCTACGCTTGGAATCTCTTGGGAGCCCGAGAATGAGGTCACGACCATTGGCGGTCTGGTTACGGAAAAGTCTGAGCGTATTCCGGCCGTCGGCGATTCCATTGTCTGGCGCGGGCACCAGGTGACAGTTTTGGAAGCAGACCGACAACGCGTTCAGCTTCTGTCAATTGCGCCCAAAAAGCCCGCGAAACGAAAAAGAGCAACTTAGTCGGGCCCTTCGATAAACCTGGCAGCGGGAGCCGGCTGCAGTCCTTAAGGTCCAGAGTCAATCTTCACCAAGGCTTACGCGAAACCCCGCGTTGGCAATGAATCCTTCCAGGGGTGCCCACGCATCGACGGTCCAGAGCCCGACCGGTGAGCGACTCGGCAGCACAAGGGGGTCGTCTCTGGTCTGACGGACATCCAGAAGATTCTCGAGATTGAGGAACAGTCGAAAGCGCCCAAGAACAACCTCTCCAAGCAGCCCGATGTGCAGATAGGGCTCGCTTTCATTTCGATAGGGATTGTCTGCCAGTGGCTGCGTGCCCGTGTAGTAGAGCTCCAGGCCGATGCGGCCCCGGTCGTGCTGCTCCCACATGGCAACGATGCCTGCTGAATGTCGCGGCGTCAGCGGCACAGCGCGTCGCCCCGGTACACCTCCGGCCGGCTCGCTGGTATCGAGGTAGAGGTAGCTGGCCGTCACAACATAAGGAGCCCGGCGCCAACGTAACAGCGCTTCGATCCCGCGCGTGCGCGTCACACCGTCCTGATTGACGAGCCGCACACTGTCCGCTGCCACGGTTTGCGACTGCACGGCGTCCTCTATGTCCGAGCCAAACAGCGTCAGGCCGGTTTCAAGCGCTCCGTCAACATAAGCGACGTCAACCGAGAGTGTCTCCGCTGTCTCGGCATTGAGTCCGCCAAGCGGTTCAAGTCGCGACAGCCCGGCAGCCTCGGTTTCCTCGATGAATGGCGTCGGTGCAT
>DDIP01000207.1:3955-4482 GCA_002338605.1 Proteobacteria bacterium UBA1847
CGATGAATGGCGTCGGTGCATAGAATCCTCCTCCCCACGAGGCCCGGATCGTCCAGGGACCCGGACGATACAGGAGCGACAGCCGTGGACTGAACTGGTCGCCGTATTCACTGTGATCATCCCAGCGAACACTGGCGGCAATACTCACATCAGGCGCCAGGTCCTTGTCCAGCGCAGCGAAAATCGCAGGCACGTCATAGCTGTAGTCGAAGGCAGGGAACGTCTCCGAATCATAAGCATCTGCCTGATAGGCCAGGCCGGCGACCCAGGACGTGGTTGCCGAATCGCTGGCGAGCGAGGCTTCGATCAACGCCGTCCTGTGCTGGTCGATTTCCAGCAAGTCCCCGAAACGGTGATCATGCGACTGACGCGTGCCCGAGGCACGGAATTGCCCGAAGCCCCAACTGGACACGGGGCGCTCCAGTACAAAACCGGCGTCTAGCCGACGCGTGTCCTGATCCTGAGCGAACGGTTCGCCATCAGCGACGACACCGGCGTCTGCCGTTCCGCCACGGCGGTCCTCTTCC
>DDIP01000207.1:4574-5003 GCA_002338605.1 Proteobacteria bacterium UBA1847
ACCACGGCGGTCCTCTTCCATTGCGCCAACGGTCATGTAGACGCTCAAGTCGTTGGGCCCGTCGTAGAATAGTCGCGGTCGTACCTGGACCCGCTCGTAACCGGGCATGTCGATCCAGGTATCGCTGTCCAGGTCCTGATCTGACTGGCGGTGGTAGCCCGTGAGGAATGAACCGCTCCATCCTCGACCGAGCGGACTTGCGGCGTAGATGGAAAGATCCTGCCCGTCGCGAGTCGTCGCATTGGCGATGATCTCGCCTTCTGCATCATTACCGGGGCGTTTCGAAACCAGGTTGATCACCCCGCCCAGTGCCTGGCCTCCGTAAAGTGCGGATGCGGAACCCTTGATTATTTCGACCTGACCGAGGTCGCTGGGTGGAACCTGCAGCAAGCCGAGAGACGATGCCTGACCGCCATAGAGCGGCAGTCC
>DDIP01000342.1 GCA_002338605.1 Proteobacteria bacterium UBA1847
TTTTGAGTCGAATGCCGCCGCCCCAGTCGGGGCTACTATCCGTAAAACCCGTCAGGCCATAGACCTGTAATCGCCAGTTTTCGCTAACGCGGCGGGATACAAAAGCGCTCAGTTCCTGAACAGAATCGCTGCCGCTGATCGAAGATTCACGATAGTCGAAGAACAGACCACCGTTCACATCCTGTGTGAATTTGTATGTACCACCCAGAGAGGCCATGAAGACATCGTTGAGATCAAGCCCGGCTGGATCCCCACGAAACTTGTAGCCGACAGAGCTCATCAATGTGAAGTCGTCTATAAACTTGTAGAGGTCCGCCTGCACCGAGTAATCGCTTTCGCCGGTACCTAGTCCTTTGTCCTCATCTGCTGTCGCGAATTTAACTTTGCCCGTCAAATCCATCGCCAGGTCCAACTCCGTACTATTTATGACGTCGTAAAACGTAACACTGCCGATGATGTCACCCAGACCACTTTCGGTGGTCAGGGCACCAGAACCGGGTAAGGGCTCACCACCGGGATCAAAAATCGTCCCCTCTGGCGCCTTTACACTCAGGTACGGCACTGTCAGACGAAAAGCGACGCGCCCGTAGTCGACGGTTGCCGTCAGCGGAACGTAGGTATCTTCGATGTCCACATCACCGCCATAGCTACCACTCGTGAAATCGATGCCTGTTGACAGTGTGTACTCTGGCTCGTTGTCCTGGGCCGCCACTGGCAAGCTTTGCAACATCATCGCGCAGCCGATTAACGACACTATCTGAATTAATCTCACTTTCATTGTCCTGTCCTGACTAGTGAAGCGGTGGATTGAATTTTCGACGCTCCAATATCGGTCGCCGCTTCAGGGGAGAAAACGGGGCCGGATTGGATCCGGCCCCAACCTGGAGGATGATGGTAATGGGGGATTACTCAGCTTCCTCAATCTCGACATTCAAAGCGCGAGCTCTCTCTTTCATCTCTTCCCGATGCTGCGCTTGGAGCACCTGACGCTCGGCGTCGGACTCAATCAAACGCAATTGCTCACGGTACTCGTTTCGTTCCTGCACGCTCATGAGCTCACCACCGTAAACCGGGCCCTGTCCCGGAGGCACAAGATCCTTACCTTGCAAGCGGGCTCGCTGTTGCATCATTTCTTCATGCTTCGCCTGGAATTCCCGTCGGGTTTGCGGGGATTTTGCACTGCCAAGTTCCTCGCGGTATTGATCCCGTTCAGCCGGCGTCATGAACTCATTGCCGTAAATGTCCCGATCCCGAAGATTGGCGGGATCCTGAAGGCGATCCCGGTCGCGGTCTTGCTCAGGCGTTTCCGTGCGATCCTGGTCACGATCCTGTGTACGATCCCGATCATACGTTCGATCTCTATCGGACATGCGGTCCCGATCGTAGGTGCGATCGCGGTCCACCTGCTGGGCACGGCCCGTGTTTGTGCCGCCGCCTTGCCCCTGTTTCGCGAAGCTCGACAGCGATGTGAATGCTAGTGTCGATGCGACCATAATGCTGATTGCTGTCCTGACTTTCATTGTCTGTTCTCCTCATGTCACTTAGTTACTGATCGCCTATCTCGATAGCGTTAGTAGCAAGCATTTACGAAGCGGGACGATCCATCAGAACAAGTTTCGGCCAGTACTGTTTCGAGACGATTTCCGAAACGAATGAGTTTGTTACAAATTGTTTCCGTTCACGAACGCACCAAGAGTAGTTTGACCCGTTGCAAATTCACCTACGATGAATGCTTCTACAGCCCGTAGCTCGGAGGCTGAAACGCGTGATGTGCTTAGAAGAAACAATCGAACCTTCCTCAATCGTCCTTGATAATGGGGTAAAACCCATATGCGAATTTCCGCATTGCTCTTTGGTGGCAGCTAGTGCAGGCCGAAGTCGATGAAAACCAACGGCTGTATTCGCAGAGTTATGGCGGACAGGGCTTACTCTAGACACCTTCCCTAAGACCAAACTGCAGCGCCAGCGCCCCCAAAAGTGAAACAGCCGCCGCTATCGGGCCGTATCGCCTCACTTCGAGCCAGACGTGCATCTTTTCGCCCAGGTCGATATGTGTATAGTGGCCGTGGGTACCGCAATGACGCTAAAGCAGTGACGTCGACCGCATCAATCAGTAAGGTCTTTCGATTCAGCGCCTTTTGGGTTAGTCCGTTGTGCCCGCTGCTGTTTGCCATCGGGTACCTGTTGACGGCTGAGAGCTATCGGCTGACGCCGTGGATTTTGGTCCCGCTCGCCGTTTTGCCGTCCCTGCTTTTCTCCCTGAGTCTTTTGTCATGCGCCAAACGCCGCACCGCGCTTAATGTTGCGATGCTTTTTCTAACGGCACTCATCTGGTTGCTGTGCACATCACTCGGGCTGTTCTTGCTGCTTGTCGCTGATGACCCGAGTTGGTTTCATTAATCGACCTCCATACCCGCAGCGACCCGCGTGCCGGGCTACCGCACCGTGCCGGTTGCTGCGCATGAACGCATCAACGCCGCACATTCGCGTGGGGAATTACACTTCATGGAACGGCGGGCGTGGCCGCCGCGGTTCTCCTATGGCGCACTCCAGGTGATCACGGTCCCAGTCCCCAAGATCCGCTGCGGCCGCGTGCGTACTCTGGAGAAACTCCATCAACGCCGCCGCAGGGTTGGGCGAACGACGTACTGCGTCGTAGGACAAGACAAACTCGCCTAACTCGGTATCAAACTCAGCGTCTGATGGCATCACTTTCGCATCGCTAAAATGTTCAGGGCCGGGATACGCATAGGCGTAAAACGTCGGTGCGTCGACACCGCCACCGCCCGGCCAGAATCCGGCTGATGAAACCTCGTGACTGTAAGCCTCTCGGGTCACCGAGTCGGGAAGCGCCGGAATACCGCCTGGGTGGAGCGGTGCCTTGCGTCCAGAAAACCGCGTTACTGCAAGGTCGAACGAGCCCCAAAACAGATGAACCGGACTCACCTTGCCGATGAAACCCGTTCGAAACTGCGAGAACACATCGCTGATCCGTAGTAAAGCCTGGTGATAGCGCTCGACAGCCGCCGCATCGTACGGTCGCTGATCGTTGTCTTCTGCAAACGGCTTCGCATCCGGTATTTCGTTAGGCGATCCGTGCATGATCGGAGTGCCGCCCACTTTCGCAATGAGTTTTTTGGTTCGTTCAAAAAAACCTGCAACACTCATGGCCTCCAACGGAATGCTGCTGCGTGCACCACCTGCCATTTCAGCGACCAGGCTGTGGTCAAAGAAATCGAAGGAGAGACTTAAGTTTCCCCTGGGATCCGGAACCGAACCGGTGCTGAGACCTCGGGGTGTTACGTACAGCGTGGCGTGCCAGGAGTGATTGACCCAGGGCGTGTGCGCGAGCCGGTATTTCCCCACAATCTGACTCCACAAGTGCAGTGCGGAGCAGGTGTCACGCCAGGCTGGATACGCAATGTCCGGCCAATCCAGTCCCTCGGCATTGCTGACTCTCATCAGACCACTTCCATATCTTGCTGTTGCAGGGCGAGCTGCACGCCCCCATCGGCTTGCATTTGCGCCCGATGCTTATGGAGTACTGGATGGTTCATCGAATATTCCTTCGCCGTTGATCGAGGCTGATCGGTCCGGGGCCCGCAAAGACGAAATAGAGAAACGCGAAGCAATAGAGGATCGCTGCATCGCCCCCGTTGTTGACGGGAAAGAAGTTTTGCGGCGCATGGGCAATGAAATAGGCTGCCGCCATAGTGCCCGATGCGAGAAACGCAGCGGGACGCGTGAATAGTCCCAGCGCGATCAGTGCGCCGGTAACAAGCTCGATCGCGCCGGCATACGCGCCGAGGCTATCGAACGCCAGGCCG
>DDIP01000347.1:0-440 GCA_002338605.1 Proteobacteria bacterium UBA1847
CAAAACAAGCGCCACGGCACCGACCAGCAGTGCGTAGGGCAGCTGCGTTCTTACGTGTTCGATATGGTTGCAACCGCTCGCAATTGACGACAATACCGTGGTGTCGGAAATCGGTGAACAATGATCACCCCAGACCGCGCCGGCAAGGCAACAGGCAACCGATGAATACAAAATGTGCATGCCGCTCGAGTCCGCAATCCCGTTGACCAGCATCACGGCCCATGCGAGCGGAATCACAAGCGGCATCAGGATCGCCATTGCCCCCCAGCTTGTCCCGGTTGTAAAGGCTGTAATTGCGGCGAGGACAAATGCGATTGCGGGTATCAGCGCAACCGGGATTGAATCCGCAAACAGGGTTACCAGGAATTGCGCAGTACTTAGCGCGGCAGTCACGTCGGACAATGCCCAGGCCAGCACCAAAATGATCATGCCGAACAGCG
>DDIP01000347.1:538-1145 GCA_002338605.1 Proteobacteria bacterium UBA1847
AAAATGATCATGCCGAACAGCGTCGCCCGCAATCCTCCATACCATGCATCAATTGTCTCATGCACCGACAGGATTTTCTGGCCGATGCTAAGACTCGCTGCGACCAGCACGCCAACAAACGATGAGTACATCATCGCCTTGTACGGCTGGGTTGTCGCCAGGATGTCAGTCAGCGTCGAGCCTTCACCCAGGGCAATCAAACTGGCACCCAACGCGATGATCATGACGATAATGGGTATGAACGCATTGAAGGCGCGTAACGGAATATTCTCCTTCGGCACCAACTCTTCACCCTCAAGCGCTGGTAACGATTCCTGCAAGACCGGTTTGACCTGGCCTCGACGCGCGCGTAGCTCTGCGGTGTACATTGGGCCGAAATCCCTGCCGGTCGAGGCAATCATAAACACAAAAATAATCGCGAGAATTGGGTAGAAGCTGTACGGGATGGACTGGATGAATACAGTATATGCCTGTATATCACCGATGCCCTTGAGTGTGCTGATTGCCTGATCGATCAGTCCAATCTGGTAGCCGATCCAGGTTGTGATGAGCGCAATACACGCGACCGGCGCCGCTGTTGAATCAACGATATAGGCCAGTTTTTCGC
>DDIP01000347.1:1238-2336 GCA_002338605.1 Proteobacteria bacterium UBA1847
ACGATATAGGCCAGTTTTTCGCGCGAAATATTCAGGTGATCCGTCAGGGATCGCGCCGTGTTGCCAACGACCAGCGTGTTGCTGTAATCGTCAAAGAAGATCATCAGGCCCATCAACCAGACCGCGACCTGGCCACCGATGGCCGTTTTCGCCTTGCTCACGATTGCGAGCACAATGCTGGCCATTCCGCCATTGCGCGTAATGATGCCAACCATTCCACCAATCATCATCGTAAACAGGACGATCGAGGCTCGATCCGAATCCGCCAGCGCACCACGCACAAAAACCTGGAAGGTATCCAGCAGACCGATGCCGGCGCCTTTAAGCGTGAACGAATTCAGCGCTGTTGCACCGAGCCACAGCCCGAAAAGCAAGGCGGGAATAACATTGCGGAGTGTCAGTGCAATCGCAATTGCAATCACGGCCGGTAAAACCGACACCCAGCCGGGAATAACGCGGACAGTGACGTCCAGAACTGCGTCTCCTGCCGTCGCATGCAGCGATTCCTGACCGCTGTTCGCGAATACGACGCCCGCAAATTCTGCTCTGCCCTCGTCGTTCGCCACGGCGTGATGCAGCTTGCCCGCGGCGCGAAGTCCGACGGTTTCTCCTGGCTCGACACCGCTGACCGAATAATCCATCGCGACGCCAGCCAGGCTGACGGCCGGTGTTTCGATTTCAATCGCGTGAACTGGAAGCGAGATGACAGCCACCAGCAGGAGCGCGGCAGCAAAAACAACAAAAGGATGTTCAGGGACCAGCTTGCGAATACTAATATTATTTTTCCTGCCGCTCTTAGTCGACGGCATCTTATCACGCGGGCGAATGATCAGTACCTCGGTTGCAGCCTCGTAGCAGCGGTGCAGAGCGTGGCACCAAGTTGAGCACGCCGGCTGTCGGACAATCGACTGCTCGGACCACAAATCGACAGCGCACCAAGTACCTCACCCATGCTTCCCCGGACGACCGCGCCGACACCCGAAAAACCGTCTTCAAGCTCATCCACCGTTTCGGCGAAGCCGCGCCGGCGAATATCGCTCAACTGGCGCTGCAGCGCCTCGCGTTCAATTATGGTTCGCGAAGTCAGCGGCAATAAAG
>DDIP01000347.1:2433-11118 GCA_002338605.1 Proteobacteria bacterium UBA1847
AGTCAGCGGCAATAAAGGTGGCCGCAACCTGTCGGGCCCGTTTTGTTCGAATGCTATCAGTGCTTTGCCGGTCGAAGTTGCGTGGATAGGCCATCGAGTGCCGACGTTACCTGATGCGCCGAGCAGGTGCTTACTGGTGACCTCGTCGAGGATCAGCATCGTATCGTCGATCGGCACTTCCAGCGTTGCGGTCTCACCGGTTTCCTCCGCGAGTTTCTTGAGCAGCGGCCGGGCACGCATGCGCAGTTGATTGCCAGACAGTGCCTGCACACCGAGGGCCATCATGCGTGGACCCAGCCGGTAGGCGGTGGTCGCCGGATTTCTGTCGAGTAATTCCTCACTCAGTAAGGCCTGCAGCAATCGATGTGTGGTTGTCTTGTTCAATCCGGACAGGTCGGCGAGTTCTGCAAGGTGCAATTCCGGCGCTTCAGAGGTGAAGAGTTTCAATAATCGAATCGCGCGGAGCGCAGCCTGGGCTCCCTTGGGTTTGACGTTATCGCGCATGATGATTCCATATAGTGAACTTGAATTTCACGATATGCTATCACAAAGCCTATTGCGAAGGCAGTGCAAATCGTTGATGCTCATCCCAAACCGCTGTACGGACTATAAAAATGGCCAAACCGAACCCGCTGCTAAAAGAACTCAGAGCTGTCGAGAAGAAACACGGCAAATTCGAGGCGCTTGAGTTGTTACTTCCGGACCTGAGCGGCGTACTCAAAGGCAAACTGATTCGCCCGGCTGACTACGCGAAACACTGTGCGGACGGCTTCACGTTTTGCGCGGGCGTCACGTTGCTGACGACGCTTGGCGAAACCGTAACCGGCATCCCCTATGGCGAGGGTGACGGCGATCCCGACATGCCTGCCCGACTGGTGCCAGGCAGCTTCGCGCCTGTCCCCTGGGCAACAAGGCCAACCGGGCAGGCGCTGTTTCGCTTGTTCGACGACGATGGAGCGCCCTTCTTCAGTGACCCGCGCGCAGTACTGGAGCGGGCATTGCAGCCCCTTCGGAAAATGGGCCTTACTCCCGTTATGGCCACTGAACTCGAATTTTATTTGCTGAATGCAAATGCAGAAACACCGACACCGGCTGCACCACTCATTCCGGGCACCGGCAGGGTTCAGCCCGGAGCACAGGTCTATCACCCGGACGACCTGTACGAAATCGAAGCATTCCTGAACGACGTTTACGATTACTGTGACCTGCAGAACATTCCAGCCGAGTCGGCAATTTCCGAGTATTCGCCGGGGCAATTCGAAATCAACCTTCGCCATGTCGATGATCCGGTACTGGCTTGCGACCACGCGGTACTCCTGAAACGTGCGGTGAAGGCCGTGGCCCGCAACCACGGCTTTATTGCCTGCTTCATGGCGAAACCCTTCGAAGAGGATTCCGGAAGCGGTCTGCATATCCATATGAGCCTGGTCGACAAGCACGGCAAGAACTACTTTTCACACGGCAAGGAAAAACTCGCCTCGCCGCCATTCTCAGCGCGACTACGCCACGCCGTTGGCGGCTTGCTGAAAACCATGTCCGAGGCGACGCTGCTGTGTGCGCCGAATGCGAATTCCTATCGACGTCTCCGACCCGACATGTACGCACCGGTTGAGCCCAACTGGGGTGTCAACCATCGCATCGTCTCGATTCGTATACCAAGTTCCGATGCCGGAAATCTGCGCTTTGAACACCGCGTCGCGGGAGCCGATGCCAACCCTTACCTGGTGACCGCTGCTGTCGTTGCAGGCGTTCATCACGGATTGAAAAACAAGTGCGATCCGGGTCCCATGATCGAGCAAAGCCAGATGGTCGTACCAAAACTGAAAATCCCGAATCGCTGGGACCAGGCAATTTCAAAATTTTCACGCAGCAAGATTCTGCCAGAATACCTGGGTGCCGAGTATTGCAAGTACTACGCGATGAACCGCAGTGCAGAAAGCGCGAAGTTTCACAACACCGTCAGCGATCTCGATTTCGACTGGTATCTGCGCGCCGTCTAGTCGGCTTCGCTGGCACGGGCGAGGTCGGTGTCAATCCACTTGCCGGCCCGAAAATAATGAAACGCGGCCCACGGCAAAATCAGGCAATTGACGATCAGCAGGCTGTAACGAATCGACTCGTTGCCAAAACCCGGCCGCAACAAATCACTCAACGCGCCGGTCAGCCAGGGGCCGATCGCAAGGCCTATGACGTTGATGATCAGCAACACCAGGGCCGACGCTGTCGCTCGCATGCGAAGTGAAACCAGGCTTTGTGTCAGCGACAGGACCGGCGCGAGATAGACGTTATTGGTCAGTGCCGGAATCACAAAAAACAACAACACCATTTGCCAGGTACTCGCGAGAAACATAAAAGACATCAGTACCATCGTCAGCAGGGTGACGACCGCGATAAACGTCAACGCACGGCGCTGTCCAGAGCGGCCGAGCCGATCAGCAACATAGCCTCCGAGAAAAAAGCCGGCGCCGCCGGAAATACCTAGGATCAGGCCGAGCCATACGAGTATGACAACCACTCCTGTGCTGAAACTGCGGTCAACAAAACTGGGCAGGAACCCGATGACCGAGTATCCGACCAGCGACGACAGCCCTGCGGCAACTGCCATATGAAAAAACGAGCGGCGCAATTTGAGGAAGTGCCACACCTCGGCGAGGCGCGGCCGATTATCGCTGGCATTACGGTCTTCGGAAGCACCACGGCGCGGCTCGACGACCGTAAACCTGACCACGAGCGCGAGCAACAGGCCCGGCACGCCGACAACGAAAAACGTCTTGCGCCAGCCAAGGTTTTCAACGGCCCAGCCGCCAGCGAGGTAGGCAAGCATGATACCCGCCGAAATACCCACGGTATAAAAACCCATTGCGGCCGAACGTTGCTCAGGCGGAAAGTAGTCCGCGATCATCGAATGTGCCGGCGGGCTTCCCCCTGCCTCGCCAACACCCACGCCGATGCGCGCCAGTGTCAGATAAACGAGGTTGGTCGCGAAACCGGAAATTGCGGTCATCCCGCTCCACAGCGCAACTGCGGCGGCGATCAGGTTGCGGCGATTGCAGCGGTCTGCGTATTGTGCGATCGGTACGCCCAGCGTCACATAAAACATCGCGAATGCCGTTCCGGTCAGGAAGCCAAGATACGCATCACCCACACCGAACTCTGCCTTTATCGACGGCAGCAGGATGGCGAGTATCTGTCGATCGACAAAGTTGAACATGTAGACAATAGCCAGGATGACCATCGCATATCGTCGCGCACCTGGCGACACCATCGGTCCTGCCGGGCCATTCATTTGTCTGCCGCAGTCTTGCCTAAGGCAAGATTAACTTGAACAGGTAGAAGAACACGATCGCCAGGAATGCGCCGGCAGGAACCGTCACGACCCAGGACGCGAAGATGCGCGTTACGACGCGAAGATCGATGGCGTCAATACCACGTGCCATGCCGACGCCGAGTACTGCACCCACCAGCGTATGCGTCGTGGAAATCGGCATGCCCGTACCTGACGCGATAACAATGGTCGTCGCGGCCGCAAGTTCCGCCGCAAAGCCACGACTCGGCGTTAGCTGCGTTATTCTCTTCCCGACCGTCGCGATAACGTGCCGGCCGTAGGTGGCCAGGCCGATTACAATGCCGCCGCCACCGATCAGCAATACCCACACGGGTAGCGTGGATTTCGCTGTGATCGATCCCGTTGTCGCAATACCGATGACCGCTGCCAGAGGACCAACCGCATTGGCAACATCATTGGATCCGTGGGCAAAAGCCATGCCGCAGGCCGTGACAATCATCAGCACGCCAAATACTTTCTCAACCGTATAGAAGTGCTGGCTCTTTTCCGCTTTCGGATCGGGCTTGATCTTGGCAATAAAATACGCACCGGCCAGGGCGATACCGACCGCAATGGCCATTGCCAGCAGGTAGCTGTCACGCAGGTCCAGATCCAGCCCAACGTGCGTAAGGCCTTTCAGAATGGTCACAAGCGTTATCGTGAATGCCGCAAAAAATATATACACGGGCACGTAGCGCTTGGCTCGCACGAGGGGATCGTCCTGGTGCAGGATGAGCATTTGCACGCTCTTGTAAATCAGGTATGCAATGAATCCGGCGGTCACGGGCGACACCACCCAGCTCGTTACGATCGTGCCAACCTTGCCCCACTGAACTGCGTCAATGCCGATACCAACAGCAGCAAAACCGACGATGGCACCGACGATTGAATGCGTCGTCGATACGGGCCAGCCGTTTTTCGATGCGATGAGTAACCAGACCGCAGCGGCCAGCAGTGCGGCCAGCATGCCGTAAATCAACAGAACTTCGTCACCCTGCAACAGATTTGCGTCGACGATGCCCTTGCGAATGGTCGACGTCACCTCGCCGCCCGCCAAAACAGCACCGGCGAATTCGAATATGGCAGCGACGACAATCGCCTGTTTGATTGTTAGTGCACTTGAGCCGACTGACGTCGCCATCGCATTTGCAACGTCATTCGCACCGATGCCCCAGGCCATGAATAAGCCGAACGCGCCAGCCAGGCCGATATAGATGTATTGCGCTTCCATACTTTGCCCCCAGGGCCTCTCAAGCCCTGTTCTTGTTTCTTGTTAGTGGGAGAGCAACAGCTCAAGGCGGCGCCCGACTCGCTCCGCCATGTCGGCGATTTCGCCCGTCAGTTCGATAACTTTGTACATGAACACGGCGTCAATCGGATCCAGCGTCTTCTCGAGACGGAACAAGGAAGCACGCAATGCGGCCTGCTTGTCGTCAGTATCGGTTTCGATCCGATCCAGCTCTTCAATCAGCCCGGCAACCAGTGTGACTTCAGCGCCACGAAAGCCCGCGGTAAATAACTCGTCCAGTTCGCGTACGCTTTTCCTGGCTTGCTTGGCCGCATCAATATTGCGGTCGACAAACTCCAGAAACTGTTCAGCAATTTCTTTCGGGAATTGCATTTTCCGGCCCAGTACCAATCCGGAAACATCTTTAGTCCGGTTTGCTATCTTGTCCTGCACCAGCAATAACTCAAGCAGGTCCTCACGAGGGACCGGCATAAAAAGGCTCTTCGGCAAATGCAGGCGAATTTTTTTCTTGATGTCATCTGCCCTGTGTTCAAGGCTTTCGATCTCATCGCGAACAGAGGCAGCTGTAACCCAGTCATTGGCAAATGCCGCGGTGAAGAACGCGTTTAGCTGCTTGGCACAGCGATACGCGATGTCGATATGCTTTTCGAGCGGTTGAACCGGCGACTTGCCGAAAATGTTTGCCAGAACGTTTGCCATTCGAGTCTTGCCTCTTTGTGGGTCTTGATTTCGAGCCGCAATCCTACCATAGCAATCCCCGGCGAATGGCCATAAACCCGTGATAAACTGCGCGGCCCGGGAACCCCAGAGTAGCGCCATGGCCTATTGGCTTATGAAATCCGAACCCGATGCCTACAGCATCGACGACATGCAAAAAGATGGCCGCGATATGTGGGACGGTATTCGCAACTATCAGGCCCGTAATATGATGCGCGACGACATGAAAATCGGTGACGAGGTTTTTTTCTATCATTCGAATTGCAAGGAACCGGGAATCGTTGGCATTACCAGGGTGGCGAGTGACCCCTATCCTGATCCGACCCAATTTGACAAGAAATCAAAGTACTACGACCCGAAAAGTCAACGAGACAATCCGACGTGGATCCTTGTGGATGTCGAGTTCGTCAGAAAGCTGTCACGCTGCATTTCGCTTGCTGAAATCAAGGCCGACAAGTCGCTGTCCGACATGGTGCTGACACGAAAAGGCAACCGCCTGTCTGTCATGCCGGTGAGTGCCAGGCACTGGAAACGGATTCTCAGCCTCGAGTGAGACTGTGGCTAGCGGGCGCCCAGTTCCCTCAGGTGCTGCTGGACCCGATCGCCGCTAGCGAGCGCCAGCATGATGACCAGATCACCCGCTTCTGCCCACTCCAACGCAGCAACGAGGGCCTCGATTTCAAGCTCGACATGTAAAACCTGGGATGCGTCGGCGCCGCAGCGCATGAGCTCGTCCTGCATTAGAGCAAAGACATCGCCGCGCCCACGCCCGCGATAATAGTCGGCGAGTTCCGAGATGATTACGCGGTCCAGCCCGATCGCCCAGGCATTACGGGTCATCTCGCGGATCAGTCCGTCCGTCCGGTCGCCGGCCTGTCCGAAACACAGCACCCGCCGCCTGGCGGGAACGGCTTTCGCCATGCTGAACAGCGCCTGCATTGCGGCGGGGTTATGGGCAAAGTCGACCAGTACGTTCACGCCACCCAGCGTGTACAGGTTGCAGCGCCCCGGGTTGTCCCCCTGGTCCATGCTGGTCAGACCGTTGCGAATGGCGTCAATCGGATAGCCCAGACTGGCCGTCAGCGCGGACGCCGCCAGCGCATTGGCAACATTGTGTCGCGCATGACCGCCGAGCGTGACCGGGATATCGACGCTGGAACAAATGTTTTCCGACACGCCATCCTCGACACGGATCAGTTCAACGCCTTGCAATGCGTATACGGCGTTGCCAAGGTCAATCTGCTGCTGCACGAAATCATTTTCCATGTCGAGGCTGAACCAGGCCATTGAGCCACCAAACTCAGTAGCTTTTTCTCGGAGACGCGCGTCGTCGGCGTTCAGGATCAGCCGCCCTGACCGGCGTACAGCGCGACTGACGATCCACTTGATGTCCAGCAGCTCATCAAGACTCTGCGTTCCGAAGTCACCGAGGTGATCTTCTGTAACATTGGTGATCAACGCGGCGTCGGCCCTGTCAACGCCGAGGCCTCGTCGCAGCAGACCACCGCGCGCCGCTTCGAGTATCGCGACATCAACATTCTGCTGCCGCAGTACTTTGCGCGCACCGCCGGGGCCGGACCAGTCGCCACGCTCGATAATGTCGTTGTTGACGGCGATCCAGTCCGTCGAACACAGGCCAACATTGTCCCCGGCCAATTGCGCGATGTGCAACGCCATGCGCACGGTTGTCGTCTTGCCATTCGTGCCGGTGACGATACCGACCGGCACGTCCATGTAGCGATCCCAATGCACGGTGTCGGGCAGCTCGCGAACAGGCCAGGTCTCGGACCCCCGGCCAAGCCCCAGTGAAACTTCATCGTCATCCCAGAGCAGGCTCGTGCCATGCGATTTCGCCGCATGAATCATCGCCATGAGTTGCGGGTTGGCTTCTTCGGCAATCGATGCCCGCAGTGCGGCCACCGTAGCGTCAAAATCGGGAACCTCGACCGGGACATGCAACTCGGCGGCGCTTGCAGACCATGCCCATTCGTTGATTTCAGTTGCTGCGTACAGTGCGTCGATCGGAGCCGAAAACGCCATGCTGATGCCACCTTGTAACTTGCGGGATGCAAATTGCGGTGTGGCCCAGCCGAGCGCAGCGACCATTCGTAGCACATGTTGCTTCCAGGCGGGCAGCAGGCCATCCGCCTCGTCAGGAGTACAGGCTACATCCAGTACTGTGCCCGGTCCGTCAAAAATCAGGCTCGGCCCGGTCAGTCTGCGCGCATCGAGAAACCGCATGAGTTCTGCTAGTCGCCTTCTTCCCGGGCGATTCGAACACCGCGCTCATCGCTGATGATTTCGATATCGCCATCGAGGTCGAATCCTGCGAGTTCGGGCAATTCAATCTCGGGTTGCGACTTTTTATTGGTGCCTGCCGCGGCCTTGCCCGAATTGAAATAAATGATCTGTTTCCAGGCGCGCTTGACGTTATCGCCCAGGATCAGGATCAAATCGCCTTCCTCGGCGATCTCCAGCGCATGTCGTGTCGCTTCCTGTTCATCCGTAATCACCTCGATCCGTTCTTCCGGGATGCCTGCAGCGATCAGGGCTTCTTTCTGCATGATCGCGACTTCATCGTCACCACGTCCGCGGCGACTGTCGTCGCAACGGCAAATATAGTGGTCGAAATGCCCTGCCGCGATCGTCGCAATTTCCCGGATGTCTTCATCGCGCCTGTCGCCCGGGGCCGAAATCACCATGATCTTGCGTCCGGCCGCCTCGAAGCGATCGACCAGCGCGCACATCGCCTTCACCGCTGCTGGATTGTGTGCGTAATCAAGAATGACGCGGAACGGATGTTCGTCGTAAATATTCATGCGACCGGGTGCCTGGAAATAGCTCGAGTCGAACGTGCGCAGACCCTGTCGAATATCTTCAAGGCTGACCTGCAAATTGTAGGCAAGCGCCGCGGCAAACATGGCGTTCTGCACATTGTGCAGGGCGCGCCCCTCGACGGTGGCCGGAATCAGGTGTGACCAGAGCAAGGGTGTGTGAGCATGATTATCGTAGATGGTAACAAGGTGACCGTTCATGCCTTTTTCCAGCACAAACGCCTGGCCACCCGCCTGGATATGTTGCTTCACGAGCGGATGCGCCGGGTTCATCGTGACGTAGCAGACCTTCTCGGCATCGGTGTAGTCGGCCATCTGCAGACACAATGCATCGTCCGCATTCAGTACCGCTGCGTGCGTCGCGATTTCAATCGGCACACGTTTCACTTCGGCGAGCTGCTCCAGCGTATCGATGCCACGCAATCCCAGGTGATCGGCGCTGACATTCAGGCAGGCGGCGACATCGCAGGTCTGGAATCCCAGGCCGCTGCGCAACATTCCGCCGCGCGCCGTTTCCATAACCGCC
Source organism: Proteobacteria bacterium UBA1847 (assembly GCA_002338605.1). Classification (GTDB taxonomy): domain Bacteria; phylum Pseudomonadota; class Gammaproteobacteria; order Steroidobacterales; family Woeseiaceae; genus UBA1847. The sequence goes on from DDIP01000347.1 coordinate 11,085, forward strand.
GCATCGACCGACGGATCGCGCAGTATCATCTGCG
>DDIP01000091.1:0-11232 GCA_002338605.1 Proteobacteria bacterium UBA1847
CGGGCATCGGCTGTTGCGGGGTCAAGGCCGCCACAAAATGCGTGCACCTGCGTGTCGTCGACCTCAATGACACCACCCGGGAAAGCGAAGGCATCACCGAATGATGCATCCACGTGCCGCCGTACCATGAACAGCTCAGGACTGCCTTCGGCCGCCCGTACGACGACGACCGTCGATGATGGTCGGATTGGCGTATCGTCATTCAACACCGGCACTATCGGAATCGCGACTTTCGACATGCACTTTCAATCGATTCAGCGCCTCGCCGACGACAGCATCGACAGGTCCAGCCACTGCGTCCAGTCCACCCGCCCTATAGCCGCCAACGGCATAGGTAAACCGAACCACGGTCACGCCGCCTGCATCTTCGAATTCCCAGGTCATATTGCCTTCAACGCCCATTAGCCCAAGCGGACCCAGTCCCCCGGTCAGTCGAATAATCACGCCCGGATTGACCATGGTCACGCTCATATGAACAACGCCACCGCCCGACTCAAATCGCTCACAAAAGCAGCCCTGCGGTACTGCCGAAATACTCATGCGCCGGGCATCACCAGCCACCGTGTGATCCGAATTCCACCACTGCCCAACATCATCGATGGAGGCCTTCCAGACATCGATCCGATCAGCGGCGATCACGACTTCATTCACCGTCGTAAAACCGCCGGGCTCAGCGTCGGTCACCTCGGCAAGCACGGGGCCGGTGACGATCAGGATTGGCGCAAGGAGAACACGTGTCAGATATTTCATAGGCACTCCGGGAACAGGACGCTAGCTTACCGCAAATTTGAAAAGCACCAACATTGCCCATAGATTGGGCCGATGGACGAAGACCTGCGTGTCGTTTTTGAAAGTCGCAACCGCCAGAGCTGCGCAGATCGGGCGCTGGTGTTGAGTTCCGTGCAGATTCCGCACCGACTGATCGACGACGGCGGTTCCTGTGCCGTTCTCGTACCGGCGGCGATGTCAGCGCAGGCGGCGAAAGAATTGCGGCTCTACGAAGAGGAAAATCCGCCACCGGTCATCGCGCCTCAGCCGGTCATCGAATCCCATGACCCGATGCCAGGCCTGATTGGCTACGTGCTGACCGTCTGCCTTGTCGCCGGCATGGCCGGCTATTCCTTCTTCGGCGAGAACTGGGTTTCCGCCGGCCGGGTTGATGGCGTACTGATTCGACACGGCGAGGTCTGGCGACTGGTCACCGCGCTGACGCTGCATGTCGACGTCAAACACCTGCTCGGCAATCTCGTTTTTGGTGTGTTTTTTGGCATCTTCGCCGGCCGGCTGCTCGGTCCTGGCATTGCATGGCTTGCCATCGTGCTCGCGGCAGCGGCCGGCAATGCCGTCAATGTCCTGTTGCTCGAAGCCACGCATCGCGCTATCGGTGCATCGACGGCAGTATTCGCGGCTCTTGGAATCATCGCTGGCTACGTTTGGCGGGGCAAGCTGATGCGACAGGATGGCTGGTCCAATCGCTACGGGCCGATCGTCGGTGGCCTCGCCCTCCTGATGTACACCGGAACGGGTGGTCCCAATACCGACATCGGCGCACACCTGCTCGGATTTGTCTGCGGTTTTGCCGCTGGCATGCTGCTAGTCCGTTACGCAGCGACGCTCGGTACCAGGCTCTCGCAGGGCGCCGCCGGAGCAATCGCCACCGGCCTTGTCGTATTGAGCTGGATTGTCGCGCTGAGTGTCTGACTTCGGCGCACAATCATGTAGAATTTTGGCTATGGGGATAATGTCAAATAATAAACGCTAGTATGAAGTCTGTTCTGCTCTTCCTGGCCTTTCTTTTTATCGTTGCTGCAACAACGCTCTGGATCCGACACGGTGGTGGCGAGCCCTACCCGGACCTGACGCAAACGCCTGAACTGGGGTCCGAGGTACTTGAGACCGTGCTTGCTTACCCGGAGCCTGTCGGCAATGTTGCTGTCAACCGTGACGGGCGCATATTTTTCACCGTCCATCCCGAGTCGCGCCCGCACGGCAACAAGCTGCTGGAATACGTCAACGGCGCGTCGGTGCCCTACCCGTCACTGCGCCAGCAAGCGGAACTGTTCGATACGCCTCTTGGAATCGCCATCGATCGCCTGAATCGGCTATGGATCATCGATCACGGCAACCACGGTCTCCGCTCGGCGCGAATTGTCGGGATCGACCTCACCGATGGCAGCGTTATTCGCGACCAGTTTTTCGACGCAACGATCGCGCCAATCGGGTCCATGTTGCAGGACCTGCAGATCAGCGCCGATGGCCGTACCCTGATCATTGCCGACGCCAGCTTCTGGCGGAAATCGCCAGCCCTCATCGTCTATGACGTGGAAACCGGCACAGCACGGCGCGTGCTGGAGGGCCACAAATCCGTTTCGGCTGAAGACTTCGTCATTCAAAGCGGCGATCACAAGATGGAGTATCTTGGCGGCATGGTGGTGTTGCGCGGTGGCGTGGATGGCATCGCACTTGGCAACGAGTGGCTCTATTGGGGCGCATTGAGTGGCTCGAACCTGTATCGAATCCGGCTCAAGCATCTGCGTAACAGCGATCTGCCCGAATCGCAGCTCGCCAAGGTATTGGAGCGTGTCAGCGAAAAACCGCTCAGCGACGGCCTGAGCATCGATACCGCCGGTAATGTGTACATTACCGATATCGAACATCACGCGATTTTCCGTGTGAATCCGGCGGGCAAGTTGTCGACCGTGTTACAGTCGCGCGACATTCGCTGGCCGGATGCGCTGTCTTTCGGGCCCGATGGCTACCTGTACGTCGCCGACAGCGCATTGCCCGAACTCATCCTGAAATCAAACGACCACATCAAGGCGCAGGGGCCGTATCGAATCTTTCGATTCAAACCCGGCATTGAGGGCGTACCCGGACAATAGAAAGGACATAGATTAGTGAACGACGACATCGTGACAAAAGCCGCATCATTCAACTGGGCGAGTCTCCCGGAGCTGTTGCAGGAAAAGGGGCTGGATCTCAGCCTAGATCTGGGCATCAAAGTGCTGACCGCTTTGGCAATTTTTTACATCGGTCGGCTGGTCATTCGCATTGCGGTGCGTGCCTTGCAAAAGATGATGCAGCGCCAGGAAGTCGACAAGACACTGGAGACGTTCATCTGCAACCTGGCGCGCACTGCGTTGATGGTTGTACTGGTCATTGCGGTCATCGGTGCGCTCGGCGTTGAAACGACATCATTCATTGCGATATTTGGTGCCGCCGGACTGGCCGTCGGTTTGGCGCTACAGGGATCGTTGTCGAATTTCGCTTCAGGCGTGCTGATCGTACTGTTTCGTCCTTACCGTGTCGGACACTTCATCGAAGCTGCCGGCATTGCAGGCAGCGTTGAGCAAGTGCAGATACTGACCACGATTCTGAAAACCGGCGACAACAAGCAAATCGTCGTGCCCAACAGCCAGATCATGGACAGCATTATTACCAACTACTCGGCCAACAGTACACGCCGCATCGACATGGTCGTTGGCGTAAGTTATGACGATGACCTCGACAAAGTGCGCGCCACCATCAAGGAACTCATTGATGCAGAAAGCCGAATCCTTTCGGAGCCCGCACCGTTAATTGCCGTCGCAGAACTGGCCGACAGCAGCGTCAACTTCTTTGTACGGCCGTGGGTCAATTCGGCGGATTACTGGGCGGTCAAGTTTGACCTCACTGAAGCGATCAAGAAGCGCTTCGACAAGGACGACATCAGCTTCCCGTTCCCTCAGCGGGATGTGCACTTGTACAAAGAGTACGCGGACTGAAAAATCGTGAGGGCACCTAGTCTTCGTTATCGGGCTCGATAAAACACCAGCGAAGTTTCGGTATTCGCTCCTTGAGCGTACGCTCCAGGACGTTGATGTGATTGACTGCATCGCCAATGTTCATGTCCGGCCGCAATTTGATTTTCGCCGCGAGCATTGTATCGGGCCCAAACTGAACCGTGATGACATTGAAGACCTGCTCGATACCCTCCTGGTGTGCAATCACCTGGTCGATGGCTTCCTGGATGTCCGGGTCCGCTGAGCGTCCGACCAGTAATGACCGGATACGCAACGCAATAAAAACTGAAATCAGGATCAGGATGATGCCGATACTGATCGATCCCATTGCGTCGTAAATCGGATTACCGGTAATCGCCGCAATCATCAGGAAGCCGAGTGCAAGAATCAGGCCCAGTTGCGCGCCAATATCTTCGCCCAGGACCACCACCAACTCCGAACTTCTCGTATGTTTGAGCCATTCCCGAAACGGCCTCTCGCCGCGGACCTTTTTGATTTCGCGTAGCGCGCCAAACAAGGACCCGGCCTCCAGCAGGATCGCGATGCTCAGCACGAGGAACGCAACCCATAGCTGTGACAGGGGCTCCGGGTGCTGCAATTTGTGAACACCTTCGTAAATCGAAAACAAGCCGCCCATGCTGAACAACAGAATTGCGACAATAAAGCTCCAGAAATAACTCAACTTGCCGTAGCCAAGCGGATGCTCGTCGTCGGCGGGACGCTGCGACTGCTTGAGACCGAGGTACAGCAGCACCTGGTTGCCCGTGTCCGCATAGGAGTGAATCGCTTCCGCCAGCATGCTGCCGGAACCGGTCAGCCAGGCAGCCCAGGACTTCGCAATCGCGATTCCGAAGTTGGCGATGAAGGCGTACAGTATTGCCCTCGCTGTTGACTCGTGATGTGCTGATGCCATGTGTAAACCGAATGCGTCGTGGTACGTTAGTAACGCATGATGCCACGGACTATCAAAATCATGAACAAAATCAGATTCCTGGTCGCACTCGGGCTTTGTTCGGGACTGGTCGCCTGCGCTGCCCACCCCGACCCGATCGTCGATATGAAGGGCGTCAATCCGGACCGGTTCGCGCAGGACTGGGCCGATTGTGAGAGCGACAGCGAGCAAATTGAAATCGGTAAGGGCGTTGCCAAAGGTGCTGGGGCCGGAGGCGCTGTCGGTGCGGTTGGAGGCGCAATCCACGACGATATCGGACGCGGTGCGGCGACCGGTGCCCTGATCGGCGCGACGCGTTCCGGTCTCGACGCGGATCGTGAAAAGCAGCAGGTCTTCAAGCGTTGTCTGCGGGGCCGCGGCTACAAGGTTCTGAACTAGTCCCGGACTATTGACCTCGACGACACTCGTCAGTACTGTGTATTTATACAGTATTGGATCCCATGATGCCTTCTTCCCCGCACAAGGGCCGCGGCGCTGGCTCCGCGCCCCACGGCCGCTTCGCCGTCCGGCAAATCGAGTTCGATGCCGACGAGGACCATCGCCGCGCATCGGTAGCACCCGAGACAATCGTCAAGGCCATGCCAGCGGGAAAGATAATCAGCAGCAACGATTCGCCTGACATTCCGTTCGACCTGTCGATCAATCCCTACCTTGGCTGCGAGCACGGTTGCATTTACTGCTATGCCCGGCCCAGCCACAGTTACCTGGACCTGTCGCCCGGCCTCGATTTCGAAACGCGAATTTTTTACAAGCCGAATGCTGTCACACGATTGCTGGATGAATGGCAGAAACCTGGCTATGTCTGCAAGGCGATAACCATCGGAGCCAACACCGATCCCTATCAGCCGGTGGAGAGAACGCTTGAGATAACCCGTCAGTTGCTGCAGCAATTTGCCGAGTTTCGGCATCCGATCAACGTTATTACCAAGAGCCACCTGGTGGCACGAGATATCGACTTGCTGGCCAATCTCGCAAAAGACAGGCTTTGTTCAGTCGCTATTTCCATTCCGACGATGAATCCAGACCTGAAGCGCATCATGGAACCGCGAGTTCCATCAGCGAAAACCCGGCTGAAAGCAGCTCGTAAACTCTCGGACGCTGGCGTGCCGGTAAGCGTTCTGGTCGCCCCGATCATCCCCGCGATCAACGACGATGAAATCGAAGCGATTCTCGAGGCGGCCGCCAATGCCGGCATCACGCAGGCACGCCACATCTTCCTGCGATTGCCACATGAATTGAAATCGCTGTTTGATGAATGGCTGCGCAATCATTTTCCGGACCGCGCAGCTCACGTCATGAGCCTGGTCCGGCAGGCGAGCGGCGGCAAAACCTATGATGCCCGCTTCGGCCTGCGGCAATCGGGTCGCGGACCCTATGCCGAGATGCTTGCTGCCCGCTTTCAAAAAGCGGCAAGAGCCCTGCGACTGGACTCAGACTCCTACCAGCAACATCTTGATTGTCAACAATTTCTACATCCTGCCAAGCGACAGCTTGGTCTGGATTTCCAGTCCACACCACGCTCGCAATTGCTATAGTGGGCAGGCAGTCCGAATCTGCCGGTGCCCGAACTTATGTGGCACCATTCGGTCTTAGTGAATACGAGGCGAAACGGCCTCTCGTCTGGAAATCGAATCTCCCGAAAGCATGACAAACAAGAATTTTAACGCCGCAATCATTTCCGTCCTGCTGTTGCCCTGCGTCGTTATCGCACAGGATGACGAAGTCGTGACGGTCGAGTTCGAAAGTCCACTGGACCAGACCGTACCTGTCGCCGACGAACCCATGCCTGACGAAGCCGGTGCTGGTGCATCGAACACAGTCGACGCTGAACCAGCGACCGACGACGTCGACGAAGAAACGCTGCTGGAAGAATTTGCGCGTTACCGCCGACTGGTTGGCACTGGCACACTCGACGAGGCCGATATCGCGGCAAAGCGTATCGTGGAGATGGCCATCAAAATCTATGGCCCCCGGTCTCGCGAGACAGCCAGTGCTCTGAACAACCTCGGCATCGTGCAACACAGCAACAAACAATACGATGCCGCCATTCAGAACTTCTCGTCGGCTGTCGAAATTATTGAATATACCGAAGACCGATTGAATGACGCGCTGATCAACCCGCTGAAAGGACTGGGCGCCGCACAACTCGCTATCGGGCGTCCCGATCAGGCCAGGCAGACATTTGAACGCGCCGCGCACATCACACACGTCAACGATGGCCCCCACAACATTGATCAGGTTGAAATACTTGAATCCCTGGTCGAGACCTACATACGCATGGGCGACCCGAAATCCGCACGCGATATCCTCGACCGAATTCACATTGTCAACGTCAAGTTTTTCGAACAGGACCCGATGGGGCTATTACCGACACTGATGACACGGGCCGACTGGCAACATAGAGCCGGCTACTATGCCGACGAGCGAATAACCTACCGACGCACGATACGAATCATCGAAAGCAGCCAGGGCAAGAATTCACCTTTGCTGGTTGAGCCGCTGCGACGCCTCGGCGAATCCTTTTATTTCGTCGACCTGTCAACAGCTGCAGCGCAGCAACAGGGGACAGTTTCAAACGGCGAGGTGTACTTCAAGCGTGCCGTCCGGATCGCCGAGAACGCCGAGGACCTGGACTGGCGGGAATCGGCCCGCTCGCGAATGGCGTTGGCTGACTATTACAATTACACGAATTCGCAGAATCGTGCCCGTACGATGTATACGCAGACCTGGAATTTTCTTTCGTCCGACGCCGAGAGAATCGAGGTACGCGATGCGCTCTTCGCCAACCCGTCGCCAATTCGCGAAGATCCCTTGCCATTTTTTGCCGGTCGCGGACAGATCGGCGAAATACCGCCTGACGACTTACTCAAAGGCAAGGTCACCGTCACTTACAATGTCACATCGCGCGGCACGATACGCGACCTCAGGACCGAAGTATATCCGCCGGAATTCACCGACATGCAAACCGTCGTACACCGGGAAGTGCGCCGACGCATGTTTCGGCCGCGTTTTGTCAATGGCAAGCCTGTCGATGCCGATGACCTGATTTTCGAACATGAGTTCGCTTATACGCAAGCTGACCTGGATGCATTAAGATCCGATCAGGAAGCGCCCGAATAATTTGCAACGCCCGGCAGGAAAAACACATGAACCACCCAGACAGCCACTTCGTCAGTGGTAATTCCATTATTGGCCCGTTCGACAAGCATTTGCGGCAGGCCGTTTTCGGGCTTGGCTGCTTTTGGGGTGCCGAGAGGCGCTTCTGGCAGGTCGATGGTGTTCACACGACCGCCGCCGGCTATGCCGGGGGTAGTTCGGACAACCCGACTTATCAGGATGTTTGCAGTGGACAGACGGGGCACGCCGAAGTCGTACTGGTGGTCTTTGACCCGACAGTTGTCAGCTACGGCGATTTGCTTAAGGTGTTCTGGGAAAGCCACGACCCAACGCAGGGCGATCGACAGGGCAATGACATCGGCTCGCAGTACCGTTCGATCATCCTGACCGCTGATGCGGCGCAGGCTGCCGCAGCCCGTGAATCCCTGACGGCATACCAGGCAAGTCTTACTGCTGCGGGGTTGGGACAGATCTCAACGTCAATCGAGCCACTGCAGAAATTTCACTATGCCGAAGACTATCACCAGCAGTATCTCGCCAAGAATCCGGGCGGTTATTGTGGCCTTGGCGGTACCGGTGTGAGCTGCTACTAGACATTATCGCTGGCCAAAGCCCCTCGCCGATCTGTAGTATTCGCTCGTGGCCGCCAATAAAAAGAAACAAACCAAACCCCGTAAACCCAGTCGTAAACAGGCCGAGGATGCTGTCCGAACCTTGCTGCTGTGGGCGGGCGAGGATACCCGCCGTGAAGGCTTGCTGGATACGCCTAAGCGCGTCGCAAAAGCCTATGAAGACTGGTTCAGCGGCTATCGCGAGAATCCGGTTGCCTACCTGCAGCGGACGTTCGAGGAAGTCGACGGCTACGACGAAATGATCGTATTGCGCGATATCAGCTTCGAATCGCACTGCGAACACCACATGGCGCCAATCATCGGCAAGGCACACGTCGGTTACCTGCCGACCAACAAAGTCGTGGGTATCAGCAAGATCGCCCGTGTCGTCGAGGCATTCGCCCGGCGCTTCCAGGTGCAGGAAAAACTGACAGCCCAGATTGCGAATTGCATACAGGATGTATTGCAGCCGAAAGGCGTCGCTGTCGTCATTGAGGCCAAGCACCAGTGCATGACGACGCGCGGTATCCACAAATCCGATGTATCGATGGTGACCAGCCAGATGGCAGGCACATTCAGAAAAGACGCTCGTACCCGCATCGAATTCCTGCGGATGATCGACGCAAACCGGTAACACCCCTTGCTGAGGTCCACACTTGCCGCGCTCGGAGTCTTGCTGGCGGTGCTTGCGTTGTACCTGTTGCTCTGGCCGGTGCCCGTCGATCCGGTTGCCTGGCAGGCGCCTGTCGACCGCGGCTATGTCGATCCGTTTTCGCCAAATGACTCGCTGACCGCCGCGACCAACATCAGTCTCGGCGAGTTCGAGGCGCCAGAGGATGCAACCTTTGGCAGCGACCAACGCATTTACGTCACGACGCGCAACGGCATGATTGTTCGTGTGCAGAACCGCGGGATCAGCGAGTACGCCGATGTTGGCGGAAGGCCACTGGGTATTGAAGCGGACCGGGACGGTTCACTGCTGGTCGCGAACTCCTACCTCGGCATTCAGCGCGTCACGGCCGATCGCGAAGTGGTGACGCTTCTTGATGAGATTGACGGAAAGCCGCTCAACTACGCAAACAACCTCGCGGTAGGCCAGGACGGCACGATTTACTTCAGCGTATCGAGCAGCAAGTTCGGTGCCGAAGAATATCGTGGCACCTATGAAGCTGCGTTGCTCGATATTCTTGAGCATGGCGGGCATGGCAGCGTTTACGCCTTTAACCCTGGCACAGGAGATGTTACATGCCTGCTCGATGGCCTCAACTACGCCAACGGCGTCGCAATCAGTGACGACGACAGCTTCATCCTGGTCTCTGAAACGGGCCACTACCGAATTATCAAGTACTGGCTTGCCGGCGAGAATCGCGGCCGTCACGAAGTACTGATCGAAAACCTGCCGGGCTTTCCTGACAACATCAAGAGCGGCGCAAACGGGCGATTCTGGATAGGATTTGCCGCGCCACGCAACAGGCTCATCGACCAGTGGTCAGACAAGCCTCTCTTGAGAAAAATGATACAGCGCCTGCCGGCGTCAATGCGCCCCCGCGCAGAACCCTTATCGCACGTCATTGCGATAAATGGAGGCGGCGATGTACTGATGAACATGCACGACCCCGAGGCACGCTTTCCGACCTTGACCGGCGTCCTGGAAACGCGTGACAACCTGTACCTGACCACCCTGTTCGGCAATCAACTGCCGAGAATCGCCAAGCGGGATCTTTGACTTGCGTCAATGCGGGAGCAGCGCGGAATCGCCGTCGTAATCGGCCGGAAGCATTTGTTCGCGAATCAGCGGTATCGGTGGCGAGCCATAGCTCAGGAACTTGTCATGAAACCGTCCCCAGGCTTCACGGTCGCCTCGACCGGCTGTCCAGTCATCCCGCAGTTTGTTAATCATCAGTTTGCCAAGCGTGTAGTTGAGGTAACCCGGGTCATAGGTACCGCGAAAGGCCTGCTGGCTCGCATTGCCGAAATCCTGAAACGCCTTTTCCTCGAACATGCGCTGGCTTTCGGCAACCGACATGTCTTCTGCGTGCAACCCGATTGCCGACAAATATCGGACGTTGCGCAACAGCGCGTTTAGCAACTGGCCGATGCGATACTCCGGATCGCCGCCACCGAGACCGGCATCGATCATCATCTGCTCGCTGTAGTGTGCCCAACCCTCAACGAAGGAATAGGTGTGAAAGTGTTTGCCGATCCTGTTCTCGGCACGATTTGCGTGCAGGAACTGCAAGAAATGCCCGGGCCAGACCTCATGCACCGAGGTGCCGAGCAGGTCTGTTTCTCCCGGAATATAGGCGAGTTGGTCTTCCTCAGACCAGGTCGGGCCGGGTGGCGCAATGTAATAAACTGACGGCAGTCCTTTTTCGAAAGGCCCTGGGATTTCGATGTAGGCTGAATTGAAACGCCGATGCGGCGGTGCTTCGGCAACCAGCGCGTCTTCGGTGCCGGGTATGCTGACGAGCTTGTTGTCCTCGATGAATTTTCGAAGTCCCGGCAGTTGCCGACGAGCGCCCCCGACGGCTCCCTCCGGTGGCTTGCGATTCTGGACCGCCAGCACACAGTCTTCAGTACTCGCGCCGGGAGCAAACTCGGCACAGGCGGCGTACAGGGCGTCGAGGTTTTGTTGCAGATTCAACTCGCCGGCCGCTTTCAGCTCTGCAAGCGAAACATTCACGCCCTGGGTCGCACGGAGCATCGTGAGGAACTTCTCTTCGCCAAGCGCGTAGTCATCGGTGGCCGTTGCACGCAGGCTGTCGAGCCA
>DDIP01000091.1:11362-14283 GCA_002338605.1 Proteobacteria bacterium UBA1847
GGCATCAGCAGCGGACGTATTGGCGGCCTCAAACCGGCGCTGCAGCTGCTCGTCTTTGACATTGGCGAACAGCCCGGGAACGGTATTGCGAAAATAATCTGCCATTCCGGAGAAAACTCCGTGGGCGGTATCGACATAGGGCGCAGGCAACGGCGGCGTCAGGTTATCCTGCATCGTCGTAAGCCAGGCGGGCAACTGTGAGACGTAGTCGGTGTAAGCGACGATCCGTTCTTCGAGCGGAGCGTATTCCCGATCAATGTAAGTTCCCATACCAAGGCTGAACGCATAAATCACGGGGTTGTTGGTCAGAAATCCGGAATCGCGAATCCAGAACTGCTCCCCGCGCAGCGCCTGGACGAGGTAGTCACGTTCGAAGGCCTCGATACCTTGCAGATCGCTGTAACGGTTGGCTTGTGCAATCACTGTATCGATCCATGCGGCATACTCCTCTGCGGCCACAAGGCTGTTGTCATACATCTGACCGTCATACTCGTGCAGCCCGGCAGAAACCGCGATTTCCGGGTTGGCCGCGTAGTAGTCGGTAATCGTTGCGGCCGCGAAATCGCCCCAGAGCGGCTTTTCTACGACAGCCGCCTTATCATCAGCACCGCAGCTGCACAGCAAAAACATAGCCGCGATGATCGGCAGGGATTTCATCGCTGTCGTCGTGTTCATTCCAGTCCGAGCTCCGCAATTCCCTGTTGAAACGTAATGTCGACCGGTATCCGGGCTTGCGTCAGCCGATCAAGATCATCCTGCAACTGGGGCTTGATGATTCCGCGCGACTCGGTCAATGCTTTTACGCCTTCATAGTCTCCGTCACCTTGCAGAGTCAGCAACAAACGTGACAGTTCAGTCATCGCCGAATCCATACGTTCAAAGTCAACACGATAGCGGCCGGTTTCAGCATCCCGGACAAACGCGCCTTCATCCATGAAGAAATTGAAGCGCACCATGTTTGCCTTGCCATGCGCACTGGATGCACCAAAACGAATCGAGCGAAATACGCTGGTCATGAATGTGACGTAATAGTCACGCAAATCCACATCGCCCAGTTCGCCGGCCTTGTGTAACTCCGTAATCATGTACAGGCCCAGAATGTCGGCCTTGCCCTCTTCCATGCTTGATGCGAGATCGAGCAGGGTTTCGCGAACCGTACCGCGACCGTCGATCGTATTCTTGATGCCAAGGCCGTGAGCCACCTCGTGAAACATCGTGTTGGCAAAAAACGCGTCGAAGTTGATGTGCCGGCGCTGCGACTCATCGATAAGTTCGTCGGCAATCGGCACCAGGATCTTGTCAAACTTGGCCTGCATCGCATTCTTAAGTTGCAGGCGGCGTGTACCACGGGACAGTTGCACAACCTCATCATTCGGCAGGTTGATCGCGATTGTTTTGCTGCCCGCATTGCTGTGGCCGGCGTAATACACAACATCGTAAGCATTGAGATCCGAGTCCGTTCCTGGCGTTTCCCACTTGTACTCATCCGAAACCGGGAGGCCCTTCTGCAGTGACGGCAGAAATTCCGCGAATCGGCTGAGCCGGTCACTCCATTCGAGATCCTTGATAAGAACATAGGATTCGTAGGCTGCGCGATAGCCGAACAATGCGTCTTCGTAAGTTTCGATCGGGCCGATGACAACATCGATTTCGTTGTCACGCACGTCCATCCAGAACATGTCGCTAACCTGGTAGTCGTCACTGATCAGCGCTGCCGCGCGCAGTTTAAGATAGGTCGCAAAGTCGGCACTTTCAGCAAGCTTCGATGCATCGCGAAGTAGATCAGCCGCAGCTTTCAGTTCGTCCGCGTAGGCAACGTGGAACGGGACCAGCATCAGCTTGCCTTCTGCATCGCGCCGAACCAGCGAATAGAGACCGTTCTTGCCCGGCAGGTAAGCAGTTTCGAACTCTTCCTTACTCATGTCGGACGGGTAAAAATTCGCGCCCAGTGGCTTCGCACCAACGCCATCAACAAAGGGCTTGTCGGCATCCAGACGATCCCAGGGCCCATAATTGATTTCGGCAAATCGTCGGGTTTTCGGATCTGCCAGGGTCTCAAGCCAGGCTTCGTAATCGTCGCCATAGGCTTGCCGCCAAAACAAATCGTCCATGATCTGTGACGCGTCCACCAGCAGCTTGATCATTTCTCGCTGATTGTCGCTGAGCGCGCTGAGATCAGCGGTCAGTTCAAAGTCCGCGTAAATTTCCGGCCGGGGTGAAACGGTTTCGAGCGCTTTCACGGTCAGCTCGGGCGGCGGCTCGCCACCGCAGGAAACAAGAACAGCGCCTAACAATAGTGCGCCAGCCCGGCGCAGCAGAAATCTGGAATTCACGATTATTCCTCGGAGCGGATTCAATCCGGCATTATCGCACAGGCTTAGAGGTCGACGAGCTGTACGTCTCCGGCATTTAACGGCGTACCGAGAAATTGACCGCCGACACGAGCAAACCGTGTCGCGCCGTCCGTCGCCAGCAGCCTCAACTCGCCAGGTGCGTTGCCGGTATTGAGGCTCTGTGCCGATTCCAGTGCTCCCTTGACGACCGCCGCCGTCGTTACCGCAGAATCCACCACTTCGACTCCAGCGCCGGCTATCGCCGAAATCGTGTCACGCAAGAGGGGAAAATGCGTGCAGCCGAGGATGATGCAGTTGGGGCTAAAGGTCTCCTCCGATGCCTCGGTGAGGTAACGCCTTATGATCGCGTCTGCGATGGCGCCCTTGGTCCAGCCCTCTTCCGCCAGCGACACCAGCAGCTCACAGGCTCGTTCGCGAACCTCAGCCTCGGGGTCGCGTTCGGCAATTGCCTTGCGGTAGGCGCCCAGCCTGACGGTCGCTTCCGTTGCCAGCACTAGGTGCTTGCCACCCGGGCGCCGACTGACCGCCGCGCTTGCGCCAGGCTCGACGACGCCGACAACCGGAATC
>DDIP01000418.1 GCA_002338605.1 Proteobacteria bacterium UBA1847
CAAGCGAACAAAGCTGCCGCGTTGATTAAAGCTGTCGACCCGCGGCCACCCGCGCAGGCGACCCAGTGAACTGGGCATGTCCTCGTAGTACGTACTGCGAAAACCGTCCCGAACCTGAGGCGTGTCGAGATACGTGAACTCTCCGGAGAGCGTGAAGTTTCGCCAGGCGGCAGCGCGGGTATTGCCGACGGCAACAATGACAATGATGCTGATCGTCAACGCGACAAAGAAGGCAACCGGACGCGTGTTGCTCTGCAGGGTCAATTGCACCGGCAACACCAGGCGCTGCGGGTAAGCGAACCCGGCGATGCGCCTGAAGATTCGGACGAGACCCACAAAGATGCGGTTGTCGCGAAGGCGAGGCACTCGCGAGGCAAGCTGCCGATCCAGCAGGTACACGAGTATCGGTATGCCGATAAACACTGCCAGAAGCACAATTGTACCGATGCCCATGCCCGTGTTGGTGAGACCGAAACGGGCGCCGACCGTGCCGGATACGACCAGAATGACGATCAAAATGGTACCGAACCAGAGCACGCTCAGCGTCAGCATGCTGATCACCGCGAACAGTGACGATGCAAGCCGATCCGTGTTGCGGATGACGGTATCGAGGTCGGGGAGCGTTTCGCGATAAAACTGCCGGCTTAACGGTCCCAGGCCCGGCGTCTTGCTCCAGTTGATCCCGTCCGGGAAAACCGTACGCAAACCGATGAGCCCAACCCAGTACGCACGCGCCATCAAATGCACGACAAAACAGGCGGCCAGCCCATAACTGGTTCCAGCCAGCAGCGTGATGCCCACGGTGCTGGCGATAACCAGGCTGGTTGACAAATGCGTGTAGATATCGGCAATCGAGTCGAACAGCCAGCCCGGAATCGAGAGCAACGCGAAAATCGTAAGGCTCGAGATAATCAGTTCGAGTTCATCAGTGCGGTCGCGCAGCCGCTCCATTGCCTCGGACCGGGCGTCAAGATGCTTTTCCGATTCCGTGTCTTTCATCCAGGCACCAATGCCTCCACGTATGCTCTAACGCACCCGGTTTCCAAACGCGTCCCAGATCTCTACGTCGCCATAATTCAGCGCACGTACCGACTCTTCGATTTCCGCCAGGTCGCCAACGATCAACCAGGTCAGTTTATCAGGGTCAATCGTTTCCCGCGCCGATTCGATAACGCCATCCGCTGTCACTGCGGCGACTCGTTCCGCCGAAGACTCTGCGTAGTCATAGGGCAATCCGTAGCTATCCGATGTGATGATGCTGTTTAGAAAGCCGTTATTGGTTGCGAATGTCCCGGGCAATGATCGGGTGCGATTCAGTTTGATGCGTTCGACCTCAAGCTCGGTTGCCGGATTCGAGCTTAGAAACTCATCCAGTTCACGACGAATCTCTACCATGCTGTCTGCCGTCCTGTCTGTTTGCACCTGGCCGCTCGATCGAAAGGTCATTTCGCCACTCGTATTCAATCCGATCCCCGATCGATAGCCATAGGACCAGCTCTTGTCCTCGCGAAGATTCAGGTTCAGTCGCGATTCGAAACTGCCGCCGATGACTCGGTTCATAATGGACATCGTCGTCCAGGTTTCCGGATCGTACGGCGCAATCGCATGTCCGGCGACAACGGTGCTCGACACGGCTCCGGGGTGATCGATCAGTATCACCCGGCTGCGTGGCGCCGCGGCTTTGCCGACGGGCTGCAGGGCAGACCGATTCTTCGCGTTCCACTTGCCGAAGGTCTTCGCCAGTGCGGCCTTCGCTACCTCGATGTCGATATCGCCGATCATGTAGACAGTCATGTTGTCCGGCGTTACCTCGGCATCGTGCCATTTCCTGAGGCTCGCGCGATCAACCTGTTCAACCAGCTCGGGTGCCCACACGGCGCCCATCGGATTGTCGGCACCGTAAATCGCGCGATCAAACAAGCTGCTTGCTGCACTTGAAGGTGCCTGACGCAGCGTCGCGAGATAGGCAGAAATCTGGGCCTTCACCTTGTCCAGCTCGTCCTGCGGAAAAACCGGGTTTCGCAACATCTCTGCGGCCAGACCCAGGGATGGTTCGAGATTGGGCGTCAGGATGCGATAGCCAAACGCGCTGCGCTCGGCGCCAGCCTGGAACCCGCCGCCCATTGCTATCTTGTCCCGCTCTGCAGCGAGTTCGTTGGCGTCGAATTTTTTCGTGCCCTTGTCCATCAACCCGAAAACAAACGACGGCAATCCGGGCGCGCCGGGTGGTGCCGCCAGGGCCCCGGTATCCACCTGGATTGAAATATCGATCAGCGGGATGCTGCCGCGATTGGCGACGACAATTTTCATGCCATTGGCCAGTGTCGCCGTTTCGATTGGCGGAAAATTTATCTCGGAGCTGGCCGACACCGGTGGAATTTTTGAGCGATCAACATTGCTTTCAGCGGACTGGTATTCCGGAAAAGGCTCAACCGTCAACTGGTAGTAGCCGCGGTTCAGCCAGCGATTCGCTACCTCGCGAAGGTCCTCTGGTGTTGCCTCATTCAGCCATTTGAGTTCGGTATTTACGAACAGGGGATCATTGGAAAATAGCTGTCCTTCGGCGATGAGTCTGCCTATTTGTGCGCCGGTCTCGAGTGCACCAAGGATATACATGTTCACGCCCAGTTTCGCGTTCTCGATAATCTGCTCGTCGGGACCATTGGTGAGATATTCAGCAATGACCTCGTCAACAACGGGCAATACCTGTTCGGGGGTCACCCCCTCGCGAAGATTGATCGTCAGGCTGTATTCACCGCTGATCACACGACCGTATGCATTGCCACCGACACTGGTTGCAAGCTGCAGCTCGTCGACCAGCTTTTTTCGCAGCGGCGAGTTCTTGTTCGCCACCAGCGAGTCGTTTACCAGGTACATCAGCGACGTGTCCCTTTCATTGAGCCCCGGCAACGCCCAGACGCGCGCAATGCGAGTCTGGCCGACGCGGTCGTACATTATCTCTTCGCGATTCTCGCTGAGGTCGGGAATCCACTTTTTGGGATGTGACAATGGCACGCCGGCTGGCGCTTCCCCGAAATAGTGCGCAACCTTGTTTTTTGCATCGTCGAGCGTGATATCGCCAGCCAGAACCAGCACAACATTTGAAGCGCCGTAATAGGTGTTGAACCACTCATGGACGTCTTCGAGCGAGGCGGCATCCAGGTCGTCCATCGAGCCGATGATCGAATGGCGATAGGGATGGTCGACGGGATACAGACCTGCACGAATCCTGTCGTACATCTGCGCATAGGGCCGTGTCTCACTCTGACGCTTTTCGTTCTGTACAACGCCGCGCTGCTCGTCGAGTACGTCCTGCGTTACCGCACCGAGCAAGTTGGCCATGCGATCACTTTCCATCCACAGCGCCATATCCAGGGCTCCGGACGGAACGGTCGCATAATAGTTCGTGCGATCCTCGTTGGTCGTGCCATTCATGCCTGTCGCACCCGCATCTGTGAATGGTGAAAAGAATTCGCCGTCGTGATTTTCACTGCTTTGAAACATCAGGTGTTCAAACAGGTGGGCAAACCCTGTTTTGCCTTCAGGTTCATCCTTGGAGCCAACGCCGTACCACATACCGACGAAGACAGTCGGCGTTGAGTGATCCGACTGCACCAATACGGTTAGCCCGTTGTCGAGTTCGAATTTTTCATAGGGCAGATCGACTTGCGTCGCAAGTTCGTCGTTGGCATTGGCGGGGGCGACCGACAGGGTCAGAAATAGAAAGCCCAGCAGCGCGGGTAAGGTTGGTTGTGGATAGTTCACGAATTTTCCCTTGTAATTTTCACTTGGGTTGCACGGGGCAGCCACACGTTATTCATTTAGAGTCCGGGCGCCGATAAAGTTCTGCCGGTTTGCTTCGCGCAAAGACGCGCGCGGCACAACCACGATTCTAGTGGAGCGAATCAAGTGCCAGCTCGGCCATCGGCTTTACGTACCCGCCCATCGCCGCCGCGTTCTTGTTCGATGCATTGCCGTCAACCGCGCGCCTGGCAACGCCCTGAATAATTGCCGCCAGGCGAAAGAAGCTGAAAGCAACATAAAACCCGAAGTCATCGATGCGATCAATTCCCGTGCGTTCGCAGTAGCGAGCGACATACTCATCTTCGGTCGGAATGCCCAGCGCAACGAGGTTTTTGCCTCGCAGCCCGGAGATGCTGCCGGCGCGGTCCGGCATCCTGAGTTGCATGCATTGATAACCAACGTCAGCGAACGGATGGCCGAGCGTCGACAGCTCCCAGTCCAGCAGCGCAATCACGTGCGGTTTCTTGGCATCGAAAATCATGTTATCCAGACGGTAATCGCCATGCACGAGCGACACACGGCCATCGTCTTCGGGCAGGTTGTCACGTAACCAGCGCATCAGGGTTTCCATCGCATCGATTCGCTGCATTTCACAAGCGCGGTACTGCCCGCTCCAGCGTTCGAATTGCCGTTCGAAATAATTGCCCGGTTTGCCGAAATCCCTGAGGCCAAGTTTGTCGATATCTATCGTATGCAGAGACGCCAGCACACGATTCATGTAGTCGTAGATCGCGGTACGATCCGTCTTGCTCACCTCAGGCAACGCTGCCTGCCAAAAAATCCGGCCATCACAGAACTCCATGACGTAGAACATCGAACCGATTAGATCGCGATCCTCGCACAGGTGATACACCCTGGGGACCGGGACATTCGAAGCGGATAGAGCAGAAATTACCCGAAACTCCCGGTCGACCGCATGGGCCGACTTCAGCAGGTCACCGGGCGGCTGCCTTCTGAGGACGTAGTCACCGGACTCTGCGCTGATCTTGAAGGTCGGGTTTGACTGCCCATCGGCAAACTTGCATATGTTCTGCAAGCCTGAAAAACCGTCGACATGGCGTTCAAGATACGGCCCGAGAACGGTTTCATCCAGCTTATCAACCGCCGTCTGCATCCCAGGATCCCGCTAAAGCCTTGCCGTGGCAGCGGCAAGATTGCGGCCCAACTGCATCATGTGGACCTGGTCCGGTCCGTCGGCCAGGCGGATCGAGCGCGCCGCCGCATAGGCATGTGCGAGGAAGAAATCCTGGCTGACGCCAGCGGCACCGTGTATCTGGATCGCGCGATCGATCACCGTGCAGGCCATCGTCGGCGCAACAATCTTGATCATCGCAATCAGGTCTTTGGCGGCTTTGTTGCCGCCTTCGTCCATTCGCGACGCCGCCTTTAACGTCAACAGGCGGGCCTGCTCGATTTCACAGGCTGAGCGGGCGATGTCCTCACGAACGGATTGCTGTTTACTGAGCGGTTTGCCAAACGCGATCCGACTCTCGGCCCGTGCACACATCGCCTCGAGCGCTCTCTGCGCCATACCCACCAGCCGCATGCAATGGTGAATACGTCCCGGTCCGAGGCGTCCCTGGGCAATCTCGAAGCCGCGACCCTCGCCCAGCAGAAGATTGCTCTTCGGTACTCGAACATTGTCAAAAATAATCTCTGCATGCCCTTCCGGTGCATCGTCGAATCCCAGTACTTTCAACGGTCGTACAACGGTAACTCCGTCGGTATCCATCGGTACCAGGATCATTGACTGTTGCAGATAGCGATTGTCGTTGTCGGGGTCTGTCTTGCCCATGACAATCATGATCTTCGTGCGTCTGTTGCAGGCACCGGAGATGTACCACTTGCGCCCGTCAATAACGTAGTCATCTCCATTCCCTTGAATTGATGTTTGCACGTTGGTCGCGTCCGACGATGCGACATCGGGTTCCGTCATCGCGAATGCCGATCGAATCTCGCCGTTTAGCAAGGGCAGTAGCCAGCGCTGCTGCTGTTCGTGATTGCCGTAGCGTGCGAGTACTTCCATATTGCCAGTGTCCGGTGCACTGCAATTGAAGACTTCCGACGCCCACAAAACGCGGCCCATGATTTCAGCGAGCGGCGCGTACTCAAGCGTTGTGAGTCCGGCACTGAACTCGCCATACTCTTTCGGCAAGAACAGATTCCAAAGCCCGGCCTTTTTTGCCCGAGCTTTCAGGGACTTGAGAAGTTCGGGTGAATCCCAACGGTCGCCGTCCTCTACTTGCTGTACCAGCGCTGACTCATTCGGGTAGATGTGCTCATTCATGAATGCCAGCAGGCGCTCGCGCAATTCCTGCACTTTTGGCGAAAACTCGAAATTCAAGGTCTACTCCGGGCATGATGGTGGAAACGAATCCCCAGTATTCCCTAATGGCCCGCGGATATGAATAAAAAAGGGCGATCTTTCGGATCGCCCCTTTCGTGTCCTCGTGCCCAGTGATGCACCGCGAATTGAATTCGCCGCACGGGCTACGGTGCTCTGTTTGCGCGTAATGCCGACGGTGATATCCCGAACTGCTTCTGAAACACCCGGCTTAAGTGGCTGTGACTGGCAAACCCATAGTCCATCGCGACGTCCACGAGGTTTTCGCTATCACCGCGCGTCAGCCGGTCAACCACCAGGCCCAGGCGCTGGCGGGTTCGGTAGGCATGCATCGTAAGGCCCGTTTGTTCTCGAAACACCCGGCAAAGGTGGTACAGCGAGGCACCGACTTCATCGGCCACGGTTTCCAGGCCAATTGACTCGGTCAGGTGGGCGTTCAGACAGGCTCGTGTTCTGTCGACCAGCCTTTGTTGCCGGCCGCCGGAGCGAAGCTGTGCCTTGCTGAACCCTTCTTCCTGCCTCGCCCGACGTTCGCAGATCTTGAAGAACAGCGAGAGAACCTCTTCCTCGATCGTCAGTCTTTCGGGCGGCTGACGCTGAAGCCGTTTCAGAAATAAAGCGAGCCGGTAGCGAAACTGCGGGTCGCTGATAAGTGCACCACCCATATCCTGAGTCGATAGCTTGTGGCGTTGCAGCGTTCTGACAAACAGTCGGGGGTGTACGCCAAACCAGTACGTCTGATCGCCGCGTTCTCCCATGCTGCGGCGCTCAAGCATCGAACCGGCGCGGTGCATCAATATGGCACCGGGCTCCACGAAACGGTATTCGCCGGCATTGCGCCGAATCCACAGCGGATTCTGCGGCAATACGAACACATCGTTGTCCAGCGATTCTGTGGTCGGAAAACATGGATCATCGGCGGCGCATTCAAATGCACCGACCTTCACCAGTTTGCTGTTAAACAACAGTGTTTCAACCGGTGCCAGGCGATCGGCTTCCCAGGGCATGCGTGACTCCTTCCAAAAAAGAGCAATTTTGTGCAAGCATCGATCGTCGATTTCCACGATCATCTGCCATTAACCCATGCTTGAGACTGACCAATGCGTGCACTGATACTTGCCTTGCTTCTGTGTTCGGCATCCGCACTCGCCGAGGCGGATATCGACGGCCTGCGCGCTGAAGCGAATATCGCCGTGAACGCCGGTGAGACCGATGTCGCGGTCGCGAAATTGCGGCAGCTCCTCGACCTGGCTCCGGACGACGGTTCTGCACATTATCAGCTTGGCACGCTTATCATGGACAGCAACGGCGAGCTTTTCGACGCTATCAGGCACTTTGAACGTGCGCAGGAACTTAAGTTTCAGCCGCTTGGCGTTGCCTACCGCCTATCCAGAATTTATGCGCGAATGGGCAACAAGGAAAAGGCGCTCGAACAAATGGATGCCCTGGCAAGCGGTGGCTTTAACCTGCCGGGCTATTTCGAGAACCAGCCAGACTACGACAGCATCCGGCAGGACGCAGGATTTATCGACGCGGTCGAGGCTGTTCGCGCAGCGCGATTTCCGTGTGAAGCCGACGAGCGGCACCATGCTTTCGACTTCTGGATTGGCGAGTGGACGGTGACTGTTGGTGGCACATTCGCCGGAACCAACAGTATCCAACCCATCCTCGGGCACTGCGCACTGCTTGAGCAGTGGGAAAGCGCAGCCGGTACCTCGGGAAAGAGTTATAACTATTACGATCCCGGTTACGACCATTGGCGACAGATATGGATCAGCGACAGCGGAAGTTTCATTGAGTTCACCGGGGTTGCGCGTGACGGCGGAATTTTCTACACCGCGGAGACAATTAATCCTGCAGATGACTCAACAACATTGCACAAATTCGAATTTACGCAAATTGGCAATGGTGTTGTTCGACAGTTCTGGCAAACCTCATCTGACAATGGCGAGACCTGGACACCCATCTGGGATGCCAAGTACGCGCGACGCACCGACTAGGCGGTCGTTGCAACAGGCTATTCTGGGGATTCCTGCTTGATTTTCATGACGATGTGCTGACCGGTGCTATTGTACGGGTCGCCGCCGGAATCCTGATCGTCTGAAATCTCAAGACGCTCTGCTTCCTGCAGAGTCGATCGCAAGACGCGAACCTCGTTGCGATCGGATGCGATGCGCATCGGTGCAGGTTTCGCCACCGTATTGGATTTTGGATTATGTGAATTCACTTTCGATTCCTCTGGTTCCTTCAGTCACCGCCAATTTTGACGCATACCTGTCCGGTCCATCGAGTTGCTCGTCGGACCGCAGCCGCCGTTCGTCGCCTGCTCGCCGCTCATCGGCCGCAACACACCGCCGGTCGGTTAAAAGCGCCAGACGATGCCCAGTGAAGGCACGAGGGGCAGCCAGTGCTCTTCGCTGGCGACCAGCTCAGGGCCGTTGGCCGATGAAACGATCGAATACTCGGTACAACAGGGGTTCCGGCGATTGTAGATATTCGATACTTCCAGAAATACCTCCAGATCGCCGCGCGGTAGCGGGAATCCGCGGCTGACCCGGGCATCAATTGTATGGAAGACCGAATAACGCGATGCGTTGGGCTCGCTGACTGTGACACTCACGGGTGAATAGTCAACAAGTCCGGTTCTCGGCCATCCAGTGTGCACTTCGCCCGCCGCGCTGATATTCCAGCTCCCCCATCGCAGGCTTAACCCGGCTTTCAGTGTGTGTGTCTGGTCCCAACTTCGCCTGACCCGGCGCGTTGCCGTTGTGTCCGTCACTTCAGACCACGCATAGCCGATCCACCAGAACAGGTCCTGGCTCGAGTCGCCCTCAGACAGCATCAGTTCCGCGCCTTGTGCCAGACCAGACAGCGGGTCGATCCTGTATCGATCGAACTGCAGCTCCGGCAACAGGGTCAGTGCATTGAAAGCATTCTCGAACCGAGGCCGAACGGCACGGAAACTTTTGCGATAGTAAGACACATCGATATTGGCGTCCCTGCCCAGCCGGTGCTTGAAGTTCGCGACGACATGTTCAGCGCGCTGCGCGGGGAAAAAACTGTCAATTCCGTCACTGACCTGCAGTTCGTTACTTTCCTGGGCTTGAGAAAACTGGCCCCAGCCAACACGCAATTCGGATCGGGAATTGATGCGATACAGGACACTCAGCCGTGGACTGGTTTGTTTGTCGTTCATCGCCATTGTGTAGCTCTGGGTATCCCAGCGGATTCCGGCGTCGACGACGAGGTTGTTGCGAAGTTGCCAGCGCGCCTCGACATAGGCGTTGTACTGCGCACCTTCGGGCTGGCTATCGAAATCGATTACCGTTAGCAAAGCGTTGTCGAGTATCGAATCAAAGGGTGGTGAGATGGTCTTCGTCGAACTGAACCGGTACTTCGCGTCCTGATGCTTGCCTTCGATACCGAAACTCAGCATCCAGGTTTTCGAAGGAATCAATGTCCAGTCCTGTCGCAATCCAACCGAGTCGAAGTCACGGTATTCGTCAAGCGTACCGTTGACCACCTGGGGAAGATCCAGCGTGCCGGTTCGGCGCCCCATGATTGCGCCGATGGATAGCGCGGTTTCGCTACTCAGTCTTTCCGTCCAGTCCGCTTTCCAGCTCAGCCAGGCAACCTGGTTTTCGTAGTTTGCGTTGGCCCGCTCGCCGCGACCTGTATCGGCCAGCGTCAGCTTGTCTTTTGAATAGAGCACATTGGCGCCGAACTGCATGCGCGGCCCAAAATCCCATCCGACATGCATTAGAAAGTCCTGGTAGTCAGGGCTACCGACATCCGGATTGACCGTGTCCGCGATGATATCCAGGTTGCCGCGACGAGCGGCGAACAACCAGTCCCCGCCGCCGCGAATCGTGCCAAGCGATAAGACCGACGTATTGAAAAAACTCAAAGCCAGCTCCGTCTGTACCGGCTTTTCGGGCTGTCGCAGACTTAAGTTCATCACGCCGCTCATGCGATCGCCGTAGCGTGCCGGATAAGCACCGGTGTAATAGTCGATGCCATCGATCGCATTGGAGTTCACTATGGTGGCGACCGCTTGAAAATCCTTCAAATGGAACGGCTCATACAGCCGGTGACCATCGAGCAGGAAAAGCACTTCATTGGACTCGCCGCCGCGCACATGACTGCGAGACGATATTCCTCCGTTTGCTGTTCCTGGAAGACGCGTCGTGATACGGGTGACTTCGTCGCCAGTCGTCGGTACTCGGGACGCCAGTTGCCGATCAAGATAGGTTGGCGTTCCGGTTTGCACATATTCGAGTCGATGCAGGCTGGAGGTCACGATGATTTCGGGTAAAGGGACTTCCGCGGCGGCCCGTATCGCGGCGGCTTCCGCTGCCGGCGGGCTCTTTTGACGCACCAGCCAACTGCCGGACGGTCCACGCTCCAGCGACAGCTCATGTGCCTCGACCACTATACGCGCCGCGGCAATTGAATCATTGCTTTCCGGCTCATGCAGGATGAGAAGGTCATCGGTGACGACATCACGGCTGAAAATGATCTGGTAGCCTTGCTGATTCAGGCTATCGAGAAACTCCGAAACGGGTCGGCCTTGCCACACAGCATCTGCTGCGAGACAAAAATTAAGGCAGCAGGTCAGGACCGGCACCCACGCAAATCGTGGCAGACAGCGCATTAGTGAATTCTAGCGCTTATCGCTTTTCAATGAATACCTTGTCGGAATCGATTCGATAGCGAACGGCCGTGGTGGACAGGATGGATGCGAGCGCCTCGTCGGGTGTCAGGCCTTCGATGGATACTGAGTCCGGAAAAATCAGGCCCATCGCCTGCATGCGTGTCTCGTCCGAATCAAACTGCAACTCCCGGCCGGTTTCTCTCGCTGCCCACTTGAGAAAGTCGAGCAGTGACTGGTTGCTGATATCGAAGGTTGGCGCCAACTCGGCTACCCAGCTCCAATAGTCATCATGCGCATCAAGTCTGCCTGTTTCGACGCCTCGCCCGGATCTTAAGGTAAGGCGGTCACCCATCCTCGCCGCATAGGTCTCGGCTTCGTTGCGAACGTCCACTCGACCCTCTCGAACAGCAACCTCCAGCACACCGTCTGTTGCTGCAACCGAGAACTGCGTTCCGACATCGGTAACGGTTCCAAGCGCCGTATCGATGACCAGGCCGCCCTGCCGATAAATGTACAAGCCGGTGTCGGCGTAGACACGACCCGAAAGCAACGTGAATTGATCCGTGCCATCGATCCGCAATGCCGTATTTTCGTCAATACGCAGAGATTCACCGCGGGCGAGAAGCAGGCTCAGACCTTCATTAGTCGCGGTTGATACCGATTCGCCAACACGTATTACACTGCCTTTCGAATAACGAGCATCGCCTTGTCCTGCGTCGATGACGCGTGACACGGTCGCGGCAACCGGTGGCGGGAGAACTTCGGGCTGCGTGCTCACAAAAACCGCAATGGCTGCGGTCGCTGCAACACCAACCGGCACCAGCCAGCGCAGCAAGTTCTTCCGCCGAGCACTTCTGCGCCAGGACTTGTGCACCTCGTCGTATGCTTTGTCACCAGTGGTCTGCACCGAGCTATTGCGCCATTCCTGTTGCACCCGATTGTAAACCCGGGACTCAATACTCAAAGGAATCTCCGGCCGCTCACCCGCGAGCTTAAGCAGCTTTTCGAGAGACGCGTCATCATCGCCAGTGTGTATTGTTTTATCTGTGTCGTCTGTCATGTCAGTCAACGATAAAGTTGGGTTCCACATCCCAAAGAGCTCTGAAACTGTCCTTGAATGCGACTCGAGCCCGGCTGAGAATCGATTCGACTGCCTTCTCACCGATTCGCATGCGGCCCGCTATTTCCCTGACGCTGCATCCCTGAACATACTTGAGTTCCAGCGCCTCTGCGTAGTTTCCCGGCAAATGCTCCAGCGTCACGCGAACAAACCGTGCAATTTCGTCGCGTCGCCGATCGGTTTCAGGTCGTCCATCATCACCCGCCGCCAGCTCCAGTGCCGCCTGAACGCCAGGGTGATCCTCAATCGGGATGTCAGCACGCGTTTCGAGCTTGCGTTCACGGTATACCGCTGCCGTTTCATTCCTGCAGATCGTGCAAAGCCAGGTGAAAAGCAGTGCCTCGCCGCGGTAACTGCTCATTTTGCGAACCACGATACACATGGTTCGTTGCACGATTTCTTC
>DDIP01000352.1 GCA_002338605.1 Proteobacteria bacterium UBA1847
GAGACGAGTGCATCACTTCTCAAAACCGGGGAATTGTATGGTACGCTCATTACCCGTTAACCACGTCATCTCCCTGGACAGGCCTGCCAGCAGACGGGATGTCGGAGTTGATATGTCATGGGACACGACATCATGACTGAAGATATCCGATCCCCCAAGAAGCCTACAGGCGGAGGTCCAATCAAAGGATGGCGTGCGGCCTTTCCTCCGGCGCAGTGGCTGGCGACATATCAGTCGCAATGGGTGACCCAGGACGCCATTGCCGGCGTGACCCTTGCTGCCTACGGTATTCCAGTGTCACTCGCCTATGCGTCCCTCGCCGGATTGCCGCCGCAATACGGCGTATACTGCTACCTGGTCGGAGGCCTTTTCTATGCGCTGTTCGGCTCGTCGCGCCAGCTTGCGATCGGGCCCACTTCGGCGATCTCGATGCTCGTTGGGGTCACCGTCGCCGGCATGGCACAGGGCGACCCCGGACGTTGGGCGGATATCGCAGGGCTGACAGCGCTGGTCATGGCTGTCATGTGCATGTTCGCATGGCTGCTGCGATTGAGTTCCCTGGTCAACTTCATCAGCGAAACTATTCTGCTCGGTTTCAAAGCCGGCGCGGCGCTCACGATCGCGTTGACCCAGTTGCCCAAGTTGTTCGGGGTTAATGGGGGCGGAGAACACTTCTTCGAACGGCTCGTTATATTAGGTATCCAGCTTCCCGATGCTAACCTTGCCGTGTTGGGTTTCGGTCTTGCTGCGCTTGCCATGCTATTAGTGGGGGAGAGGCTACTGCCGGGTCAGCCGGTCGCGCTGTTCGTCGTGGTGATTTCCATCATCGTCATATCGGTTACGTCCCTTCGTGATCTCGGTTTCAATGTCGTCGGCGCGCTGCCGGTGGGGTTGCCGGACTTCCACGCGCCGGCCCTGCGGGTACGGGATGTGGACGGCGTGATTCCCTTGGCGTTTGCCTGCCTGTTGCTGGCCTACGTAGAAAGCGTCTCCGCGGCACGTGCTTTGGCGCAGGCGAAAGGATACGAAATTGATCCCCGCCAGGAATTGCTCGGCCTGGGTGCGGCAAATCTAGCCGCCGCGTTCTGCCAGGCCTACCCGGTGGCGGGGGGTCTGTCACAATCGTCCGTAAACGACAAGGCCGGAGCGAAAACCCCGCTCGCGCTGGTGTTCGCATCGGCAACCATCGGCCTGTGCTTGATCTACCTGACAGGATTGCTGAGCAATCTGCCCATCGTCGTGCTTGCGGCCATCGTGCTCTTTGCCGTCAAGGGGTTGATCGATATTGACGAACTGCGCCATGTGTGGGAGGTCAGCCGGTTTGATTTCAGCGTAACCATCGTTGCGTTCGCGGGTGTGTTAGTGCTGGGTATCCTGAAAGGCGTGATGGTGGCGGTCGTGATCTCGATGTTATTGCTCATCCGCCGCGTCGCGCAACCGCATGTGGCCTTCCTCGGCCGCATCCCAGGCACACGGAGTTACTCCGACATGAGCCGCAACCCGGCGAACGAGGCCATCCCTGGGGTACTGGTATTTCGTGTGGAGGCGTCGCTGTTGTACTTCAACGCCGAGCACGTGCGTGATGCCCTCTGGGAAAAAATCCGTTCGACTACCGGAGATCTGAACCTGGTGATATGCGATCTGTCCACTTCACCAATCGTCGACCTGGCCGGTGTGCGCATGCTGGCTACGCTGCACGCGACACTCGAGGAATTGGGGATCCGTCTTCGGCTCGTCGCGCCGCATGGGGCGGTGCGCGATATCCTTCGCGCCGAAGGATTGGAGGAACGCGTTGGGTACTTCGGCCATGGTGTCACGGTGGCTGATGCCATCGACGAATTCCAGGGCAATCCAGGAGCGGGGAGCCGGGCTGTCCAGATCCCGCCGGCAACACCGGGCTGTTGAAAAAAGCCGCCAGCGGCGTTCTCGCCAATTTTCCGTGCTCACGTACTGGAAGTACGCTCTGCGCGCAAAAATAACTGCGGCCTTCCCCTCGGCATGGCTCAGGGCAGGTCTGGACGATCTTTTTTGAACCGCCCCGAGGCCTCTGATAGGCAACGTGTCTGTGGGTCAATATGCCCCTGGAAATTATTATTATTCAACACTCCCGTTATCGTTCAATGAATGTAACGCAGACGTCCCGGCCGGGACACCTCGGTCACATATTAGCTGGTTTTATTGGACGAAGAGGAGGACCCTGATCCGGAGGAGGCACCGGAACTGGAAGGTTTCTCCGATCCGGAAGTCGTTTTCGATCCTGCAGGTTCAGTTGAAGGTGTGGAGGGTGCGGGTGTTGAAGGAGTTGAGCTGGCTCCACTTTCAGAGGTGGTTGAACTGGCCTTGCTGTCCGTTTTGGATTCAGCCGTACCGGCGTCAGCGGGCTTCCCTTTATTCTCCGATTGGTTCGCCGGGTCTTTGAGTTTGTCCGAGTAGTCGGTGACATACCATCCCGATCCCTTGAACATGATGGCCGGAGCTGAGATGACTTTTGTGACGGGTTCAGCTTTGCCACAACCACAGGATAATTGATCGCAGGTTTGAATAGGAGGATCTGACATTTTCTGTTGAATTTCAAATCGCTCACCGCTACCGGTGCATTGATATTCATAAATGGGCACGGGGTACCTCCAGGGAGTAAACGTCAATTAAGGGGATTTGTAAACATGTATCTATAAGGTAAGGCTGATTCTATT
>DDIP01000107.1 GCA_002338605.1 Proteobacteria bacterium UBA1847
GTTCCGGTTCCGGTTCCGGCACGGAATCGAAAAGCCGTTCCGGTTCGGCTGTTTCATCGTCCGCGACTTCGGCAACGACCTCTTCGGTGATCGGCTCATCGACAATGTCGTCGTTTGCAGTATCCGGTACTTGGGTCAGGACCTCGGTGTCGGCGATAATCGGCTCCATGACAGCCTCAAGGGCATCTGCGACCGCTCCGACGTCGCCTGGGTCGTCGTCAATGATCACGCGACTCCAATCTGCGCTGATAAACCCGGTCGCACCACCTTCGAGCCGAATTTCATGCCAGCCGTCAATGGACTCAATCAGCTCAGCCGACGAACCCTGGCTCAACTTGCCCACAACCTCGGATGTTGCATCGGGTGACAGTCGAACATTAACGCTGTTTTCGACTTTATCGATCGGCACCACGGAATCAGCAAGCGCGGCGAGCGGAGCGAATAGAAACAACAGCAGAATTCTCATAATGATTTCCTCGGTTCCTGCGACGAGCTGCGTCGAAGGTGCAGCATGATTCAACCGGGGAATAGTAGCACTGCACCTCGACGCAGATTCCCGGCTTTTACATAGGGTCGGCGGCTTCAGCTCTCTTCAGTACTTCTTCAATCGAACTGATGGTCAGCGGATGGTAAGCATGGCGTGCGTTCGCAAATATTGATTTCGCAAGCTCCCGGTCATGGCCATTTTGCGCCAGCGCACGATAGACACTCGATAACAAACGAGTTCGCCCGTATCGTTTCAGGTGCGCCTCCAGCTCCGGGTAGGCTGCCTCGTAGCGGCGCATTGCAACCTGGATAAACCAGGTACGGCCGATTTCGGCATTGCTCGTATCGCTCAGACCCAGGAACTCGTCCAGCATGGCGAGTCGTGCGAAATCCAGGTCCGGCGGCAAACTATTGATAAAGTGAATGAGTGCCTGCGGACTCCATTCGTCAAACGGAATGTCTTCGATACTCGCTTCACCAACTGCCCACGTACGCGCGAGCAAAGCAGCTGACTCAAGCGTCGTCGACTCCGGAACCGGCGCATCATCCGGCAGACCAGGTTCGTACATCCAGGCCTCCACCTGCTTGCGGGATATGACTCCCGGCGTCGCACGCAGCAGCTTGACATCGAGATAATTCAGGAATTCCTCGGTCGTGATGGTCTTGAACGCGAAATCATCAAAGTAGGTTTGCAGGAACGCATCGAACCGATCGCGACCGAAACCGCGTTCCAGGTAATCGAGAAACAGTTGCCCCTTGTGATAGTGAATCGAGCCTTGCACATCGTCGGCATTGCCGCTATCCAGTCTTGGCGCGAGCGCCTGCCGCTCAAGCGGAACGCGTTCAAGATCAAGCAGTAACTCCTGGTAGGACAGCACACGCTCCTCATCGACCCGGTCCTTGTCGTAAATGATTTCCATCAGCCTCGATTCCAGGTAACTCGTCATGCCTTCGTTGAGCCAGCCATCACGCCAGGTGGCGTTCGTCACCAGGTTGCCCGACCATGAGTGGGCAAGCTCGTGAGCGACAACCGAGACCAGGCTGCGGTCGCCAGCCAGCAAACTCGGTGTGAGAAACGAGAGCCGCGGGTTCTCCATACCGCCGTAGGGAAAACTTGGCGGCAGTACCAGCACGTCGTAGCGGCCCCAGCGGTAGGGCCCAAACTGCTGCTCGGCCTTCTCCAGCATTTCCTGCAATTCGCCAAATTCATACACCGCCGCATCCAACAATTCAGGCTCCGTGTAAACGCCGGTGTCATCGCCAAGCGGTGCGAAATACAGGTTTCCAACGGCAATAGCGAACAGGTAGGACGGAATGGGCTGCGGCATCTGAAAACCGAATTCGCCATCTCGCGGTACGAGCGGATCATTATTTGCACTCATCACTGCCAGCAAGTCCGGCGGAGTGCGGATGACCGCTTCGTAGGTAAGCCGGACAACCGGCGTATCCTGCAGCGGGATCCAGCTCCGGGCATGAATTGCCTGCGACTGCGAGAAAAGCATCGGATGTTCGTTGCCGGCAGTCAGCTCGGGCGGCAGCCACTGCAATGCCGTCGAATCCGGGCTGGTCTCGTAGTCCACCCGAACGATGACTTCCTTTCGCCGATCGACATCAGACGGGATAGCAATCAGCAACGGCGTACCTTTGATCGGATCCGTGTCTCCCAACGCGAAGCTTGCAACATTCGTTGTTCCATCAGCGTTGGTAAAGACGACACTGTCGATGGCAAGGTCGCGGGTATCAAGGACAATCTGATCCACCGACGCGTCATTAACCGTCATGTGCAGAACCACATAACCACGCAATTTCCTTTCGACAAAGTCGACGTCGAGATCGAGCGCAACATGCTGCGTCGTCACCTGTTCGACGTTTGCGAAGGTAAAGTAGTCGTGAGCAGGATCGTAATTATCCTCTTCTGTACAGGCACCGAGGCAAAGTAAGAGAATAACGATCGAAGAATTGCGCAACATTGAGCTACTCCGGAAGATTGTGCGACTATGGCCGCCCGCAAGATTGCGAGCAAACTATGCGCGGTTCACACAGCCAACGTCAAATGCGCCTGATGGCCTTGAAACTGACTGTGGCGATTTTCATTGCTGTATTCGCGCTACTGATATTGCCCCTCGCAAGCGCGCACCCTGAAGACGAATTTTGCACGCCAGGCAACGACAGCGTTGACCCCGAGTTGTGCGCGGCCCTTGCCGAACTCGATCGAAAAGACGGTGAGCTGCAGCTGTATCCGGTCGAAGTCGATCGAGGCGCCATCGAGACCGCCGCGTTATATCTGTCAATTGGTGTTCGACATATCCTGCCCGGCGGACTCGACCATATCCTGTTTGTACTCGCGATCTTTCTCGCGTCTGTGCGATGGCAGGCATTGTTGCTGCAGGTCTCGGCGTTCACCGTTGCACACACGGTGACGCTGGCTTTGGCGGCGAGCGGTATCATCACGCCGTCACCCGGCATCGTAGAGCCGCTTATTGCGTTTACGATCGGATTTGTCGCGGTCGAAAACCTGGTTTTCAGGGAAATGACCCGCTGGCGCCCCGCCGTCGTGTTTGGCTTCGGCCTGATTCACGGCCTGGGCTTCGCGGGCTTCTTCGGCGACCTCGGTCTGCCGCCCGGACAATTCTGGAGTGCTCTGATCGGCTTTAACCTCGGCGTTGAAGTGGGTCAGCTCCTGGTGCTGGCGGTTGCAATCGGACTCGGCGTGTCGCTGCGCCGTTTTTTCAACGACACCAACGGTACCCGGCAGTACCGACGATTCGTGGTACTGCCGGGCTCAGCGATCATCGGGCTGGTCGGCTTCTGGTGGGCTGTCAACAGGCTCATTCCGTAACGTCGAAACCACGCCCTTCGAGCAGCGGCTCGATACTCGGGTCCTGACCACGGAAGTTTCGGTACAGTTCATCCGCTTCGCGCAGTCCACCGGATTCGTACACCCACTTCTTCAAGCGTGCCGCCGTTTCCGGATCAAAAATATTCTCGGCCTGCTTGAACGCAGCAAAGCCATCGGCATCAAGAATTTCTGACCACAGGTAGGCGTAGTAACCCGCCGAATAGCCACCGGCAAATATGTGGCTAAAATATTGTGAACGGTAACGCGGTTCGATTTCATCGATCAGTCCGTAGCCACGCAACACCTCTTCTTCAAACGCACGTGCATCGGTAATTTTCGCGGCCTCTTCGGACGTCAGCATGTGCCAGCGAAGGTCGAGCAAGGATGCGGCAATGTACTCAGTCGTTGTGAAGCCGTTGTTGAAATTCGATGCAACCCGCATGCGCTCAACCAGGTTCAGTGGAATGACGTCTCCCGTTTTGTAGTGTCGCGCAAACATTGCGAGCATTTCGGGCTCTGCCGCCCAGTGCTCGAGTATCTGCGCGGGAAACTCAGTGTAATCGCGAGGACCATCGACACCAGAAAACAACGGATAGTCTACCTGCGTCAGCAAGCCATGCAGCCCGTGACCGAATTCGTGAAACAGCGTTTCCACTTCACTGAATCGCATCAGTGTGGGCTCACCCCTCGGTGGGACCGACAGGTTCAGGTTATTCGTCACGATTGGCCGGATCTTATCGCCGTTGATATTTGATGCACCGCGATAGCTGCTCATCCATGCACCACCGCGCTTTGAGTCGCGTGCGTACATGTCCGTCATGAACAGACCGAGGTGTGTGCCGCTGGCGTCCTTGACGTCGTAAGCCCTGACCACCGGATTCCAGCCATCGACGTCGACCGGCTCAAAACTCACACCAAACAGTCGGTTCGCCATTTCAAACGCGCCAGCACGAACTTCCTCGAGGCTGAAGTACGGCATCAGCTCGCTTTCGTTGAGGTCAAAGCGCGCTTTGCGAACTTTTTCTGCGTAGTGCCACCAATCGTGCCCGGCCACCTTGAACTCGTCGCCGACCAGCGCCTGCATGTCGGCCAGTTCCGCTTTCGCGCGCGCCAGCCCTGGCCGCCATACCCGCAGCAGAAAGTCCTCGGCGCCCGCCGGTGTTTTGGCCATGCGCGTTTCGAGCTGATAATGTGCGTGGGATTCGTAGCCCATCAACTCCGCACGCTTCGCACGCAGTGTCGCGATCTTGATGGCCAGGGGACCGTTGTCATATTCGCCTGACGATGCCCGTAGCCGATACGCATTGAACAACTGCTCGCGCAATTCGCGAACGTCGGATTGCGTCATGAAAGTTTCATACGCTGATCTGTTCAGGCCGATCACCCACGCGCCTTCGTCTTCATTCCAGACTGACGCTTTGTAATCGTCACTCAGCCCGGCCGTTTGCGCTTCATCGGTGATTTTGAGTTTGAAGTCCTTGGTAGCGGCCAGCAGGTTCAATCCGAATTCTGTCGTCAACCCGGAAATCTCGGCATTGAGCTCAGCGACCTGTTTCCTGACCGCGGGCTCGAGCGCTGCACCGGCACGAACGAAGACACGGTGACGCAACTCGAGAAGCCGGGCATCCTGTTCGTCAAGTCCCAACTCGTCTTTTTGCGCATACACTGCCTGCACACGCTTGAAGAGCTTGTCATTCAGGTTTATCGCGTCGAACTCACGCGTCAGCATTGGTGAGAACTGCGTCTGCAGTTTTTTGATCTCGTCATTGGTCTCGGTTCCGGCAAGATTGAAAAATGTCGCCGATACATCACCCAGTCGCTCGCCAGCCAGTTCCAGGGCCAGGATGGTATTGTCGAAGCTTGGCGCCTCCGGGTTGTCAGTGATCGCCGCAATGTCTGCACGCAGCTCAAGAATGCCTTGCTTCATCGCCGGCATGAAATGCTGCGGCTCAATACGCTTGAAAGGCGGAAGACCGTAAGGCGTATCCCATTCCTCCATAAACGGGTTACCGGCAAGCTCGGCTTCCGTCACCTGGATGTCGTCCGCCGCATCACTGCTCGACGATGTTTCAGCATTTTTCTCGCCACCGCAGGCGACCAACAGTGTTGCCGACATAAAGATTATCCATAAGTTACTGTTTTTCATAATAATTCAATATCCACCCTGAAATTGGTTTCGATTGTACCCAAAAATGTCCTGGCTGTTGGTGACTGTCGTGATGCGTAGCGATGTATCGACTCAATTGCGATACTTGCCGCCAAATGACGCATACACCCACACTGCTTAGCTTCTTCTGCGCCGGCCTGCTGGTCGCCTGCCGTGCGGATCCCGGCCTGCCTGTCCTTGAATTGCAGGGTCATTCGATGGGCACCAGCTTCCACATTACCGTCATCGATCCCGCGCCGGACACGAACCTCGATCATCTATCATCGCGTATTAATGACACGCTCGAACGAATCGAAAATATCGCGTCAACGTATCGGGACACATCGGACCTCGGCAAGTTCAATCTTGATGAATCCACAGACTGGATCAGTGTGTCGAGCGAGCTTTGCTCGATGGTCGCGAGTGCCGTGGCAGTCGGTCGCCAGGCAGGCGGCGCATTCGATATAACGATCGGCCCGCTGGTGGATCTCTGGGGTTTCGGG
Source organism: Proteobacteria bacterium UBA1847 (assembly GCA_002338605.1). Lineage (GTDB taxonomy): Bacteria > Pseudomonadota > Gammaproteobacteria > Steroidobacterales > Woeseiaceae > UBA1847. Next base: position 5,975 of record DDIP01000107.1, read on the forward strand.
CCCGGCGAAATGTCCGGTACGCCGCCATCCGACGCGGCCATCGAGGCCGTACGCGATGCTGTCGGGCTGGATAGGCTGGCGGTGGATTGCGATCAGTCACGACTCCGAAAGTCGGTGGCATCCATGCGGATCGATCTGTCGGGTTGGGCAAAAGGGCACGCTGTCGACCGGGTGGCAGATTTGCTGGACTCAATCGGCCTGGAAAACTACCTGGTCGAGCTCGGCGGCGAACTTCGCGTCAAGGGACACAATGCCGCGAACCTGCCATTTGCCATCGCCATCGAAAACCCGGCGGAGACCGCATCGCACGACCTCTCGATAATTCATGTCACCGATACAGGCATCGCGACCTCCGGTGACTACAGAAATTTCTTCGAATACGGCGGCGTCCACTACTCGCACACACTGGATCCAAATACGCTGCGGCCAGTGATGCACTCGCTGTCGGCGGTTACGGTTATCCACCCGTCGACGGCCTACGCGGATGCAATGGCCACTGCACTTTTGGTACTGGGACCAACAAACGGAATGCAATTGGCGAATTCAAAGGAGCTCGCCGCACTGTTTGCCGTTTCGACACCAGAGGGTCTCAAATACCTGCCCACAGAGGCTTTTGTCGCCGGTAACTTCCTCGACCGCTAGGCTGCAATGCGATCTGCTATCATGCGCCGACAATTCAGCAGAAAGGAGCAGATCGATGAGTCAGGCCAAATCCGGCGACACAGTAAAAATTCACTACACAGGCACACTCGCCGACGGCACCCAGTTTGACAGCTCGGCCGGCCGCGACCCCCTCGAATTCGCGTTGGGCAGTGGGCAGGTCATTCCCGGATTCGACTCAGCGGTCGACGGTATGGCGGTTGGTGACAGCAAGACCGTCGATATCCCCCCCGAAGAAGCGTATGGCCAGCGCCACGAACAACTGATTCAGCAGGTACCCAAGTCCGCGCTGCCTGAGGAAATGGAACCCGAAGCTGGCATGCAGCTGCAGAGCCAGAGCCCGGATGGCCAGATCATGAATCTTGTTGTCACCGAAGTCGCTGAAGAGACAATTACCGTCGACGGCAATCATCCGTTGGCCGGCCAAACGCTGACATTCGATATTGAACTGGTCGCCATCGCCTGATCGACCGGGCAGCACACGACAACTCGGCGTGAAACCCGTCCTGGTCATCGGCAGTTCGAATACCGACATGGTGGTTACTGTCGGCGAATTGCCGCGACCCGGGCAA
>DDIP01000104.1 GCA_002338605.1 Proteobacteria bacterium UBA1847
GAGGGCATCTGGCGCCGGCTGATCCTGATGGTCGGCGGTGACAGCGGGGTCACTCTGCCACCCGACATTCCCGGCAGCACGCCCGCGGAACAGCTCAACAACTACGTCCGGAGTTTGCGTGACGGCATTGATGCATTGCTACCGAGCGATTCGCTCCGGAGTACGCTGCAGAAAGCCCCGGACATAAACAGCGGCATACGCGAGTTTATAAAAGTTGGACCAAAACACCCGGAGGTGCTGCCTCGCCAGCCGGAAGCGACCAACGCGACGGAACGAACTGTTGCACCTGCCATTCGTGCAATGAATGCGCAACCCGGTGCAATACCTCTGCCCCCTAACGCATGCCGCATGACCGTCAACTATTACGCTCCGGAGGCGCCGCTCGTGTCGGCGATTTCACCGAGGCTCCTGGTCAATGATCAGTTTCAGATTCAGTGCTCGTTCAAGAAGATCGCGCGCGAAGTGGATTGGCCTGAGTGCGATGATGCGGCGCGAACCTCGATGCAGGTTCTGAAACTATCCGAGGAAGCGGGCGGCCGATACTCCGGCATCGTATCGATCGACGACAGCACTGTCGGTGTCTCAAGCTCACCTGAAAGCGGTGGCGATTTCCAGAGCCTGAAGCTGTGGACATTCGAAACGCCGGGTACGCATAAAATCTCATGCCAGATCGACAATGCTTTCCACTTTGCGGCGGAAGGGGAAGAACCCTACCTCAATGCGGACGTTTCGGTTGAAGTCGGCACGCGGTCGGACGGGCTTATGTACCGTAGTTTCGAAAAGGTCAATGCAGCAACGCTTCGGGTAAGACCGATGCCGTCAGAAGCGGCTCCCCGTTTGCGGGGTGTAACCACGGAGTCGGTGCAGCCTGCGACAAAACAGGCCCGCAGGAATGACATGGTCAATCCATCGCTGAATCCGCAACCCGAAGTGCCCTCGTCGAAGCGGGTCGGTGGAACTGACCTGGTCAACCCGTCCTTGAACCCGCAGCCGGAAGTGCCGTCACCGAAGAGTAATGACACCGCAATAACTGTGACGCCGGAGACGGAGTCTATGCCTGAGCTTGTAGTGCCGAAGCCGGTTCAGGATAAGGTAGGTTCCTGAATGACGTACCACTCCAATTCCTGCGCCTTTCGCAATGTGCGCGTTCTTGACATCGCCATTACAGTACTAATGGTGCTCGCAGCCAACGCCTGTAGTGGTGACGATGAAACGCTGTCGTCAGCCCGCGAACCAACGCAGGAGGAGCTTGAAGCGGTCTGGCAGGAAGCACAACCGATCATCGCAGACGAGCTCGCCAAAGAAGATGCGAAAAGTGCCGTTCGCTTCCCCTGCACAGTGTTCGACAGGCAGTCAGCCGGTGAGTTGCTGGGCAACGAGCTCGATGCACCCATGTACGCACACGAGTTCAAGAACACGAGCAACCTGGATACCGGAGAACAATTCTCCTGGGAGGCCGATGCCTGTACCTGGAGCAACACGGGTGACGGCGCCAACCTGACCATTTGGGTAAGCAGGCCACAGGACTTCAAAGACGGCCGCGTACGTTGTCACGGATTCTACGACGAGGACATCACTGAACCGTTTCTCGGCGGAAACGCAAAATGGGAATTTCTCGAGTCATTCGCGTGGGCGAAGTTGCTGGTGTGTCGCGACGACGGCCTCTTTTTCATTGAAATTCACGATGGGCCGTCGGATGAAACGGACGCGAGGCGAATCACGAACGACGCGGCGGCACGAATTGTCGGTGCCCTGGAAAATTAAGCGGGACCAAATCGATCCACGGAGCAAAGTATGCAATCCATGACAAAGAAAACCGCATTGAATATGACCTGGCTGGGGATGGTGCTGTTGCTGAATACCTCAGCATTTGCGGGAGATGTCGTCGGGCTGAGAACTTTCACCTCCGGTACACCCGCGCGCGCTTCAGAAGTAAACGGTAATTTTGATGCGGTCAAAGTCGCGGTAGACGACAACCATATCCGAGTCAGCACGCTGGAAGACGTGGATGCCGAAACGCGCATCGCTGCACTGGAGGCGCAGGCCACAACCTCACCGCGATGTGTGGCGAATACGCCGACACGGTTCACTGACAAAGGTGACGGTACGGTTTGTGACAATGTAACGGGCCTGATGTGGGAAATAAAGGAGGACTGCGGCGGAATTGACTATGGCAATCCACGCTGTTCCAACAACGTGTACAGCTGGTCCGAGACGGCTCCCTACACAGAGCCGAATGGAACGGTATTCAGCGATTTCCTGCCCAAAATGAACGATCTCGACAGCCCGAACGATGGATTGGCAACAACCTGTTTAGCCGGGCATTGCGACTGGCGTATGCCGACAATAGGCGAGTTGCGAAGTATTCTCGAGGCACCGATGCCGCTCTGTACCGGTACACCCTGTATCGCTGCGAATTTCCCGGGGGCGACGTACGCGGACCTGTATTGGACATCGAGCAACAAACTGAATGCCGCTGTATGGACAGTCAATTTCGGGTCGGGTCAGGTCGCCAGCGAACCCAGGTCATCCTACTATCACGTTCGCGCGGTTCGTAACGGCTGGTAGTTCATTGCCCCCGCCTCGGGCACCCCGCATTCGCAAGTCGTGGGAAACCTGGGTTTTATTGACCGTCGCCGGAGTCGGCGTCATCAGGAGCTGCTTCGTCATCCTCGGCCGACTCCTTGTTCTTATCCTGGACCTGCTTGACCAACCCGGTATTGATGCTGCCAGTTGAACCGGCTCCCGACGCTGCGCTCATTCCATAGCCGCTTGAGGAGCCGCCCTGGGTTGCGCCCAACATGGCGGCGCCGCTGTTTGCCAGGCTACCGCCGACTTCGCGGCGCGTTCCGCCGAGGTCGGTGACTGTCCAGTCATTGATGTCGGCGTCCAGGGTGGAGGCGGTTTGCAGTGCTGCCAGCTCGCTGCCCTCCAGGTACTGCGACAAGTGGGCAGTCAGATCGGTTTGAAAGTTCGGAAAAAACGCCTTGTTGCGCTCGTAGAAACTCGAAACCCGGAACGTTTTGGCATTCCTGATCGCCGTGCCGCGATTCGCGTTGATGAAAACGACGGCATTTTCAGCCAGGTCTTCATGGACAGTCCTACCGGTATAAGCACGTTTTCGAATGTTTGGGCTTCCGATGATGCCCTGGTAGAGGCCGTAAATGACCAACGGGTTGCCGTCATAGTTTTCTTTCAGAATGACATTTTGAATATCGTTGAGGCTTAAGGCGACGCCCTCAACAACAAGCAATTTCCTGTCAAGAATCGAATCATTGCCGTACAGAAGCTTCTCGAGATTTCTTTCCGGATAAACTTTGACGATTTCATTAAGAATCGTCACGTTATAAAGATTTAACCAGTAAGCGAGCTGTTCGTTACGTGAAAAACGCTTCAAACCGACCTGGGCGGTTGCGTTTTCAATTCCCTTCTTTATCTCATCCAGTTGTCGCTGGGCTGTTTCATTGCCGGCAAACGTTTCGTAGAAGAAACGATTTCCCTCGTTGACAGTCCATCGATTCACTTTCTCTTTGAGCCGGGTGCCGGTCGTCGCTTTTTCCCGGGGTGCCTTTTCGCGATTGGAGCGGCCAATATCGACCACAACCGCATCCAGCAACACGTTCAGGTTTTCATAGCTGATCGCGTATTTGGAACTCTCATCAGAGCCCTGGAAGGGCTCGGGCACTGCCGCTGCTGTGGCTAAACCTGAACTGCCAAGCAGCAGTCCGCCGAGAGCGACGGCGACCGCAGCCCCGGATACATTCGTTTTCATGGTGTCTCCCCGTGCCGTAAAGGCATTACTTTCCCTGGATTTGTACCGGCTTAGATGCCGGGCGAGCGCATTTGGTTGCATCAATATCGCGGCGCGGGTCGTCACCCGGAAGCATCCGCGCGATCATTACCTGTAACGGGCACCCGGCGGGTCTGCCATTTCGCAAAACTTGAACCCCTGAGTGGAAGTGCCGTACCGTTGGCTTTTGCCAATGATAGATCCAGCTGAAGAGGCTCGATCGGTCCAGATCCGAGGTGCACACCGACGTGTCCGAGCTCATCTTTTACCTTGATCCTGACAGTCCGCTGACGATGCAGAACCAGATCCGGATCAAGCTGGTTGACGGCATCCTGAGCGGTGCCTTTCGACCCGGGCACAAGCTGCCGTCCAGTCGAAAACTCGCGATACAGCTGGGGGTCTCCCGCATCACTGTCGTGCTCGCATACCAGCAGCTGATTGCCGAGGGTTACCTTGTCAGCCGCCAGCGCAGTGGCATCTTCGTCAGCGAGGAGTTGCTTGAATCGCGCGTCGGCTATACCGGTGACCAGTCACAGGAGCAGGTGGCCGAATCCGTCGCGTGGAAAAAACGTACCAAGCGGTCCGGCGCCGCGGAACGTGAAGTCCTGGATCTGCCGAACTGGCACGACTACCCGTTTCCGTTTATTGACGGAAAATACGATTCGACACTGTTTCCACTGACAGAATGGCGCGAAGCGAGCCGCCTGGCCCTGAACGTCGCTGATGTCCGCGACTGGTCCACCAGCGGCGGCGATGCAGACGACCCGATGCTGATCGAGGAAATCCGAAGCAAGATCCTGACCCGACGTGGTATCCAGGCGCGTTCCAGTGAAATTCTCATCACGATGGGAACGCAAAACAGCCTCTACCTGATCTGTCAGTTATTGACGGACAGCAGCGTGACGGTGGCACTCGATGAGCCCGGCAGTATCAAGATGCGTCGCCTCCTGATGCAAAGCGGGGCGAAGATCGAGGCCCAGCCAATCGATGACGACGGTGTCATCGTCGACGAGCGACTTGCCGGTTGTGACCTCGTGTATGCAACACCCAGCCACCAGATCCCGACCGCGGTCGTCATGTCGATGGAACGACGCAAGGCGCTGCTTGAAGCCGCAGTGGATCACAACTTCCTGATCATCGAGGACGACTACGAATGCGAGACCAGCTACCTCGATCAGCCGCAACCGGCGCTCAGGAGCATGGATGACAGCGGGCATGTCATTTATGTTGCCAACCTGTCGAAAGTACTCGCCTCGGGCTTGCGTCTCGGTATCGTTGTGGCAGACGCACAGTTCATCCAGCGCGCCCGTGAATTGCGGCGCGCCATCCTGGATCATCCGCCATTAATCGCGCAACGTACGGCGGCGTACTTTCTGTCACTCGGCCATTACGATGCGTTGATGGTGCGATTGAGCAAAGTGCTGCAGGAGCGTCGCCTGGCACTTCGGGATGCGCTGAACTGGATGCGCGGAGTGCCAATGGAAATATCGCCGGAGGTTGGTGGTACAACCTACTGGGTCCGGACACCGGACGATTTTGATGTCGAGGCGCTCGTACAGGCGGCGGCACAGCGCGGCATCCTGATCGAGCCGGTGCGTAACTATTACGCGAATGTGGATAACGCCGAGAACTGTTTTCGCATGGGCGTGACCAGTCTGAAGATTGAACAGATTCGGCCCGGTGTGGCGCAGCTGACCGAGCTGATCCGTTCCCTGGTGAAGGGGAAAGTCGAACACCTGTCGACGTCCCAGGGCACCTGGTTGACCGGTGCCGAACTGGAAAAAGCGATTTCGGGTACCACGATCCTGTATCGGGAAGTCTATGGCGCCCCGTGCAACATCAAGTACCACCCCGACGGCCGCATGACCGGTGTGCTTGGGTTTGCCAACGAAGAGCAGGACACCGGCTATTGGCGTATCGAAGGGGACCTGTGGTTCCGGCGCTGGAACCGGTGGCTCTACGGCGAGGAAAAGGGCTATTACCTGGTCCTGGACGGCCGGCTGCTCAAGTTTTTCAACACCGATCGCCAGATTGTGGACACCGCGTTCATTCGTCCGCCGTCGGATGCGGACCGTTTCGAATCGCCGGATACACCCGTCTGGTCTAATCTGATGCCCTGAACTGGCCCTACACGGGTCGCTCAGTTGGGGGTAGGGTAGCCGAAAGTCACCAGGGAACCACAATGAGCAAGATTGCGATCGCGGGCCTTCAGCTCGAAGGAATGAGCGGCGATAACCAGGATTCGATCGAATCCGAAATCGATATCGCGATGGCGCGGTTTCCCTGGGTCGACATGGTGCTGCTCGGCGAACTGAATCCCTTCGGAGCCGACCCGAAATACGCGCAGCCCATGCCGGGGCCTTTCGAAGAGCGCTTTGCCGAAGTCGCCCGCCGTCATTCGATCTGGTTGATACCCGGCTCGATTGTCGAAAAAGACGGCAATCAATTGTTCAACACGACCCCGGTGATCAACCCGGACGGTGAGGTCATTGCCCGCTACCGGAAGATGTTTCCGTGGTGCCCGTACGAAAACGGCATCACGCCCGGCAAGGATTTCGTCGTCTTCGACGTGCCGGACATCGGGCGCTTCGGCGTTTCCATCTGCTACGACATGTGGTTTCCGGAGAC
>DDIP01000361.1 GCA_002338605.1 Proteobacteria bacterium UBA1847
CTCGCCCGGCGCGACGACGCCGAGTACGAGATGGAGGTCGCCATCAAGCTCGTTCCCGCGGTCATCGATCGCGATGAACTGATGCGACGCTTCAAAGCCGAGCGGCAGATCATGGCCTCGCTCGAGCACCCCAACATCGCGCGGCTGCTGGATGGTGATACGACCCGCGACGGCGTGCCCTACGTTGTCATGGAATACGTGCAGGGCGTGCCGATCGATCAGTACTGCAGTGATAATGCGCTCGGCATCGATGAACGGCTCGAACTGTTTCAACAAGTCTGCGCCGCCATCAATCACGCGCACAAGAACCTGATCATCCACCGCGACATCAAGCCAGGCAATATCCTGGTCACCGCCGAGGGTGTGCCGAAGCTGCTCGATTTCGGTATCGCCAAGATTCTCGATACGAACGGCCCGCTGGCCGGCTCCCTGACGCGCTCATCGATGCGCATGATGACGCCGGAATACGCCAGCCCCGAACAGGTGCGTGGCGAGACGATTAATACCGCCAGTGACGTCTACTCGCTGGGCGTGCTGTTGCACAAGCTGCTCACAGATTCACTGCCGTACGACCTGGACATCCGCGAGTTCGGTGCATTCGAGCGCATTATTTGCGAACAGGAACCGCGGAAGCCAAGCAGTATCAACCCGGCAATCGGCAGCGAGCTGGACGCCATCGTCATGATGGCGCTGCGCAAGGAGCCCGCCCGGCGATATCCATCCGTCGAGGCCTTCACCGACGACTTGAAACGCCTCGCAAACGACCAGCCCATTGCCGCGCGGCCCGACACGACGGCTTACCGTGTTCACAAGTTCGTGAAGCGAAACCGCCTCGGCGTTATCGCGACCTCTGCCGTTGTCATCGCGATCGCCGGCCTGGTCGCTTTTTATACCGCCCGGCTCGCGACCGAACGCGACATCGCAACCGCCGAGGCCGAGAAAGCGAAGCGTGTCGCCGAGCTGCTCGGCGACGTGATGCAGGTCGCGGGTCCGGAGGTGGCGCTCGGCGAAACCATTACCGCGCAGGATCTCCTGAAGCACGGTATCGAACGTGCCCGGGAAAAGCTGGTCGACGAACCGGAGGTGCTGGCCGAGGTGCTGACCGTTGCCCTCCGGACCTACGGGACACTCGACATGTACGACGTGGCCTACGGGCTTGCTGAGGAAACCGTTGCGCTACGACGCGAATTCCTGCCGCCCAATGATCCTCGCCTCGGCGAGAGCCTGTACGACCTCGCCATAGCAAGTTGGTCGGTTACCGGTTCCGAGGAAGCCGAAGCGGCGTTTGAGGAGGCGCTGCAGGTTTTCGTGGCAAATTTTGGCGACGAGCCAAACCAGTGGAGAGCGGCAACGCAGGGGCAGTTGAGCCTGATCTATTTCCGAACACAACGCGATGAGCAGGGTAAGGAGTTAATTGATAAAGCTGTTGCGACCATGTACGAGCTTTTTCCCGACGGCGGTGAACCACTGGCCGAGACGATCAATACCCGTCAATACAGCGAGATGCGGGCAGGCGACACGAAGAAGGCGATCGAGACCGGGCACGAACTCATCGACATGCGCCGCAAGATCCACGGCGACAAACACCCGATGTTGGCGCACGCCATTCAGAACACCGCGCATGTCTATTACCTGAGACGCGACCTCGAAAACGCGGAAAAGTACACGGCGGAGGCCATCGAGATGTATACCGCGCTGTTTAGTGAAGATGCCGTGCAGTTGACGCCATCAATCGGCCTGCTCGCGGAAATTCAGGCCGAGCGTGGTGACTACGCCCGCGGCATACAGTATGCCGAACGCTACAACGAGATCATGCGACGCCGTTTTCCTGACCCGAACACCGTTCGTTACTGGGCGCTGCAAAAGGACTTGAGCCTATACCTGCTTGGCGAACAGTATGAGCGGGTCGTCGAGATCGCAACAGAGCGAATGCAGGCGCTCGACTCAGTCGGCGGTATCAACCAGTACGGCCGCAAGGGAATCCTGGAACGACTGTTCGCCGCTTACATCGGGCTTGAAGACGCAGATGCCGCCGAGGACGTGGTGGCGGATGTAATCGAACGCGGTTACTACAGCCCGGACGATGATCCGGCATGGTTGCGACTCGCACGGGCCAATATCATGGGCCTACGCGGCGATTACGACGGCGCAATCGCGCTCTACCACGATGTCGAGAAAACGGATCATCCGAATTTCCCACCAACGCATCTCAGGACGGCAAAGGACTACGCCAAGCTCGCTCTGCTGTACGAGAAAGCGGGTGATATCGAGCAGAGCCGCAATTACTTCACTCAAGCGCTGGAGATATTCGAGTTGAGCCAGGTGCCGGGGAGCCCGCGGCTGCGTGAGGTAAGGGCGGGACTTACGCGACTGGAATCCGCCCAATAAAAATTTTCCTGGTGGGGATGATGGGCTACAGGCGTGCTTCTTCGAGGCGCTTGCGCATCCAGGCTTTGCCGAAACGAAGATCGCGTTTCGCGGTTGCTTCCGAGACACCCAAAGCAGCACCTGCGTCCCGGTAGCTCATGCCAGCGAAGTAGTGCAGCTCAAGCAGCTTTGCCTTGCGCTCGTCCTCTTCAGCAAGTTCTGTCAACGCAATATCAAGATCGATAACGTCCTGGCCGCCGCTGTCTCCTGTGATGGCTTCCTCGTCGAGTGTCACCATGATGGCATCGCCGCCGCGTTTTTCTGCGACTTTTGCGTTCGCGTGGTTGACGAGAATGCGACGCATCATGCGCGCGGCCAGCGCGAAAAAGTGTTTCTGGCTCTGCCAGTCAACGGACGCGTTGGCGAGCTGCATCCAGGCTTCATTGACGACAGCCGTTGCCTGCAAGGTGTGCCCGCCGCGCTCGCGGCGAAACGCGCTCTTCGCAAGCTTGTGCAGCTCGTCGTAGACGAGTGGCGTCAGCGCATCCAGTGCGTCCTCGTCGCCGGCGCTCCAGCGATTGAGCAGCACCGTGATGTTGCCTTGTTCAGCCATACGCCCAATCGTAAACCAATTTGCCCTCAACATTCGTGATCAAGACCGGCGGGTGACCCGATTTTCGCCCATTCCCTGCATGCAGAGATGAGGCACACACAAATCGGGAGCAGGACAATGGAGTACACGACTCTAAAACAGGTAATTTTCATAGCCCTTGCTGGCGCCCTCGGCGCTTGCGGCGGGGGTGGCGGTGGCGGGTCCGAAGGCGGCAACCC
>DDIP01000057.1 GCA_002338605.1 Proteobacteria bacterium UBA1847
TGGGCTCGCACCTGCCATCCTCGGTGACGCCATCGAAGGCGAGAGTCGCGAGCTGGGCTGCAGCATGGCGAGCATGGCGCTCTCCATGCGAAGTCCTGTCGTACCATCTGAGGCGCCTGTCGTGCTGCTGTCCGGTGGAGAAACTACCGTAACGATCGGTGCCGGCGGCGCCGGGCGGGGTGGCCGCAATACCGAGTTCCTGCTTTCGCTTGCCATTGCACTCGATGGTGAACGGGGAATCTGGGCTTTGGCCGGCGACAGCGACGGTATCGATGGCACCGACGATGCGGCCGGCGCAATCATCACGCCCGACACGCTCAGTCGGGCTGCCGCAGCCGGGCTGAATGCAGGCGACTTTCTGCAACGGCATGATAGCTACAGTTTCTTCGACGTGATCGGCGATCTTGTTGTGACTGGGCCGACGCTAACCAACGTCAATGACATTCGGCTGGTGCTCGTCAATCGACCTCGATGACGGTCGCGCCGACACGAGCCTCCGATTGACCTCGACGATGTGGACTGCTTAGTCGGCAGTGTATCGCAACACTTTTCGCACGCGCTGGTAGCGACCGTCTTCCAGTTCGCTGTAGGCATAACAGCCACGCATCTCGCCGCCATAGACATGGACAGTCACGGCAGGTTCGTCGACGGGGTTTTCGATGATGTGGTAATCAAAGGGCGGGATCAAGGAGCCTGCCATGCCTTTGTGGGCAGAGACTTCTTTGGCCTTGCGAAACGATACGATTTCGTCGTCAGGGGTTCCGATCAGGTCGAAGGAGCGTACGCGAATGGTTCCATCGTAAACGCACTCGACGCACCAATTGCCATCGTGGTCGTGGATCGGTGTTCCCTGGCGTGCGCCCCATAACATGACGACAACAACGTAGCGATCGGTCTGGCGCAATAGCCTGCGCGCATAGGCATCCGGGCAGGGACGCGTAAACTCGGGGGGAAGCTCAAGTGAGCGTCCACCAATCTCTTCGATCAGGGTTTGCTTCACCACTTCGCAACGCTCATCGCTTTGAGTGGCCGCGGTGTCAGAATCGAGGCGCGCAATCAGTCGTTCGACTGAAGTGCTTGCCGCTGTGGTGGGTGTGGCGCTGGTCATGCGGCCATTGTATCCGAATACTAGCGTTTGCCCCTGAGCTTTTGTGCCGCACGGTATCGGGCGCGAGCTTCGGCGAGTTCCATCGAAGCGCGCGCCACATCGGTTTCGCTTGATGCGCCTTTCAGCGCCTGTTCCGCCGCCTGTTGTGACGCCAATGCGGCCGCCTCGTCGAGCTGGTCGCCGCGCAGTGCCGTGTCAGCAAGTACCGTCACGAGATACGGCTGCACTTCGAGCATGCCACCCGTAATGTAGAAGCTCTCTTCGTTGCCGGATTCGTCCTGAACCCGAACTTCGCCGGGCGACAGGGGCGTCAGCATCGGTGCATGACGCGGCGCGATGCCGACTTCGCCCATCGACGCGGGCGCAAACACCATTGAGGCAGTGCCTGAATGAATTTCGCCTTCTGCGGATACGATGTCGACTTGAATGGTGGCCATTGTTTTTCCTACTGGAACTTCTTCGCGTTCTCGACGGCTTCGTCGATCGTGCCGACCATGTAGAACGCCTGCTCCGGAATGTGGTCGTAATCGCCGTTCACAATACCGTTAAAGCCGCGGATCGTTTCTGCGAGAGACACATACTTGCCCGGGGAGTTCGTGAAGACCTCGGCAACGAAGAACGGCTGTGACAGGAAGCGCTGAATCTTGCGCGCGCGGTTTACTGTCTGCTTGTCTTCTTCGGAGAGCTCATCCATGCCCAGAATCGCGATGATGTCCTGCAACTCCTTGTAACGCTGCAATACGCCCTGCACGTTGCGCGCGCAGTCGTAATGCTCTTGTCCGATGACGAGCGGATCAAGAATTCGCGATGTTGAGTCGAGGGGATCAACGGCCGGGTAAATACCCAGCTCAGCGATGTTGCGCGACAGGACGAGTGTTGCGTCAAGGTGAGCAAAGGTCGTTGCCGGTGACGGGTCGGTCAGGTCGTCGGCAGGGACATAAACGGCCTGGAACGAGGTGATCGAGCCGGTTTTCGTTGACGCGATACGCTCCTGCAGAATACCCATTTCCTCAGCCAGCGTCGGCTGGTAGCCCACGGCTGACGGCATACGACCCAGCAGCGCCGATACTTCAGTTCCGGCAAGTGTGTAGCGGTAGATGTTGTCGATGAACATCAGTACGTCGCGACCTTCATCACGGAAGGCTTCGGCCATCGTCAGTCCGGTTAGTGCAACGCGCAGGCGGTTGCCGGGCGGCTCGTTCATCTGACCGTAAACCAGCGACACCTTGTCGATAACGCCCGACTCGGTCATTTCGTGGAAGAAGTCATTGCCTTCACGTGTCCTCTCACCAACACCTGCAAACACGGAGTAACCGCCGTGCTCTTTCGCGATGTTATTGATGAGCTCCATCAACGTTACCGTCTTGCCTACGCCCGCGCCGCCGAACAGGCCGACCTTACCGCCCTTGGAGATAGGCATGATCAGGTCGACAACCTTGATGCCGGTTTCCAGCAATTCGGTGGTGGCAGCCTGGTCTTCGTACGACGGTGGCGGACGGTGAATCGGCATACGTTTTTCTTCGCCGATGGGGCCCGCGTTGTCGATCGGCGTACCAAGTACGTCCATGATACGACCCAGCGTCTTTGCGCCAACCGGAACCGAGATCGGATTGCCGGTATCGGTCACCGACATGCCGCGCTTCAGGCCTTCCGAAGAACCCATAGCAATCGTCCGAACGACACCATCGCCCAGCTGTTGCTGAACTTCGAGCGTAATGTTCGCATCGTCGATGACCAATGCATCGTAAATCTTGGGGATCTGGCCCGCGGGGAACTCAACGTCCACAACAGCGCCAATGACCTGCACAGTAGTTCCGGTGCTCATACTTTTTCCTTACCCGTGTCGGCGCATCCGCCAACTTTAGTGATCTAAAATCTGTTTAACCGCTAACGGCAGCTGCGCCACCGACAATTTCTGAAATTTCCTGTGTGATGGCTGCCTGTCGCGCCTTGTTGTACTGCAGCTGCAAGCCTTCGATTATCTCGCCCGCGTTGTCCGTTGCTGACTTCATTGCCATCATCTTCGCCGCCATTTCGCAGGCAAAGTTCTCAACCGCGCCACGATAGACCTGCGACTCGATGTAACGCATCAAAACGTCATCGAGCAGCTCGCCAGCATCGGGCTCGTAAATGTAATCCCAGTGGTCCTGCAGGTCTTCGCTGTCCGTGCCGACACCACTTGCCGGCAGAATCTGCGTGACTTCCGGCGTCTGCGTCATCGAGTTGACGAAGCGGTTGTGCACCAGGTAGAGGCGATCGATCTTGCCGTCCCGGTAGGAGTCGAGCATGACCTTGATCGAACCGATCAGCTCATTGACGCTGGGCTTGTCACCCATGTGCGTGGCCTTGCCGACAACATTACCGCCCATGCGGCGGAAAAATGCGACGGCTTTCGCGCCAACCAGTGACAGATCCACTTCGACCTTCCTGTCCTGCCACTCCGCAATTTCACCAATCAGCTGCTTGAACAGGTTGGCGTTCAGGCCACCGCAAAGTCCACGGTCCGTTGAAATGACGATAAAGCCGACGCGACTGGTCTCGCGCTCGGTCAGGAACGGGTGCTTGTAGTCGGGGTTGGCGTGTGCCAGGTGCCCGACCACACGGCGGATGCGCTCGGCGTAGGGGCGCGATGCCTCCATCTGCTTCTGCGCTTTGCGAATCTTGCTCGCGGCCACTTTTTCCATGGCGGCCGTGATCTTCTGCATGTTTTTTACAGAAGCGATCTTCGAGCGTATTTCCTTCTCACCGGCCACTTTTAGTAGGCACCCTTCTCAGCGAAGTCTTCACAAATCTTTTTAAGACTCGCCGCAATCTCGTCGTTGTAGTCACCTGACTTGTTGATGCCATCAAGAACGTCCGCATAGTTCGCTTTCGCGAAATCGTGCAGCGCCTCTTCATAGTCGACCACTTTCTTCGCCGGAACCGGATCGATGAAGCCTTCGTTCACCGCGTACAACGACAAGGCCATTTCTGCAACGGACAGTGGCGAGTATTGCTTTTGCTTCATCAGTTCCGTTGCTCGCTCACCGCGTTGCAGCTGCGCACGCGTCGCGGCATCGAGGTCCGATGCGAACTGTGCGAAGGCCGCAAGTTCTCGATACTGTGCGAGTGCAAGTCGAACGCCGCCGCCGAGTTTCTTGATGATCTTCGTTTGCGCCGCACCGCCGACACGCGATACGGAAAGACCGGCGTTGATGGCCGGGCGAATTCCGGCGTTGAACAGATCGGACTCAAGGAAGATCTGGCCGTCTGTGATCGAGATGACGTTCGTCGGTACGAAGGCTGATACGTCACCGCCCTGTGTTTCAATAATTGGCAGTGCCGTCAGTGAGCCGGTCTTGCCTTTGACCTTTCCGCCACTGACTTCTTCAACGTGCGCCGCGTTAACGCGAGCCGCGCGCTCAAGGAGGCGCGAGTGCAGGTAGAAAACGTCACCCGGGTAGGCTTCGCGGCCCGGCGGACGACGCAGCAGCAATGATACCTGGCGGTAGGCCCAGGCCTGCTTGGTCAGGTCGTCAAACACGATCAGCGCATCCTCGCCTTTGTCGAGGAAGTACTCACCCATCGACGTACCGGAGTACGGAGCGATGTATTGCATCGCCGGGCTATCGGCGGCGGCTGCAGCAACAATGATGGTGTGCGCCAGCGCGCCTTCTTCTTCGAGCTTTCTGACAACACCGGCGATCGATGATTGCTTCTGGCCGATGGCGACGTAGATGCATTTAATGCCAGTGCCGCGCTGGTTGATGATGGCGTCAATCGCAACGGCCGTTTTACCAGTCTGGCGATCGCCAATGATCAGCTCGCGCTGGCCGCGACCGATAGGCACCATCGCGTCGATGGACTTGAGGCCGGTCTGCACTGGCTGGTCAACGGACTGCCGCTGAATAACGCCTGGTGCGACTTTCTCGATCGGCGCCCTGCCTTCGGCGTTGATCGGGCCCTTGCCGTCGATTGGATTGCCCAGTGCATCGACGACGCGGCCGAGCATTGCCTCACCGATTGGCACTTCAAGAATACGACCGGTGGTCTTAACCGTGTCGCCTTCCGAAATGTGCTTGTAATCACCGAGAACGACGGCACCCACTGAATCCTGCTCGAGGTTCAATGCCATGCCGAAAGTGTTCTGCGGGAACTCGAGCATTTCACCATAACGTGCGTCAGCGAGACCATGAATGCGTACGATGCCGTCGGTAACCGCGATAACGGTACCAACATTGCGCGCTTCCGCGGATGCCTCGAAGTTCTCGATGCGCTCTTTAATCAGCGTGCTGATTTCAGAAGCTTTAAGTGCCATTTCCTAATCCTCTTTATTTGATCAATGCGGTTGCGAGACCTTCCAGTCTTGCACGCAGTGATCCATCAATGACCACGTCGCCGGCACGAATAACTGCGCCGCCGATAAGGTTTTCGTCTATTTGTGTTTCGATTCTGACTTCGCGTCCGAGTCGTTTCTTGAGCGCTGCCGCGATCTCGGCGACTTGCTTGTCGTTGAGCTTGCTGGCTGATGTCACCGTGGCATCCACCGTATTCTCAACGTCTGCTTTCAGCAGGTCGAAGTGATTGGATATTTCCGGCAGTACGCGCATGCGCCCGTATTCAATCAACAGCTTCAGAAAATTCTTGCCCTTTTCGTCGTTGCCGGCGAGCATTTTCGCGCCCGCCTTGTCGAACAGGCCGGTTAAAAACACCAGGCGCTGTTCGTCGTTAAACTGCGGGTTGCCGAGGTACTCGACCAATCCGCGATCGGCCAACAGCTGTCCCGCGACGGCCAGCGACTCGGACCACGGTCCAAGCAAGGCCGCATCCTTCGCAAGTTCGAAAATCGCCGTCGCGTACGGTCGCGCTATTGTGTTGTTGTCGGCCATCGGATCCTAGAGTTCCTGCGCGAGCTTGCCCAGAATATCGTCGTGCGCTTTGCCGTCGATTTCACGGTTCAAAATCTTTTCGGCACTTGCAATCGCAATGGCCGACACCTGGCCGCGCAATTCTTCGCGTGCCCGGTTCGCTTCCTGCTCAATCTCGGCCTTGGCAGCGGCCAGTTGACGTTCACGTTCTTTGACGCCGTCGGCCTTGCCGTCGGCCACGATTTCGTTCGCACGCGAGTGCGCCTGATCGAGGATGCTGGTGGCCTGCTTGCGCGCATCGGCGACGATTTCGTCGGCTTCGGCAGCTGCTTTGACCAGCGCCTCCTGGCTTTTGTCGGCGGCCTTGAGGCCGTCGTCAATCTGCTGCTGACGTTCTTCGAGCGCGTCAATAATGTACGGCCAAAGAAACTTGGCGCACAGCCAGACGAACACGATCATCGCGATAGTCTGACCAATAATTGTTGCGTTTAAGTCCACGGATTTCTCCTAAAGAAAAGCGTCTACGCCGCGCTTGCGACGCTATACACCTGCCGCTTTTTCTTATCCGGCGACCGGCTGCAAGGCGTCACGCAACTGGCCAACGAACGGGTTGGCGAACGCGAAGAACAACGCGATGCCGACGCCAATCATTGCAACGGCGTCGAGCAGTGCGACGACCAGGAACATTTTCGTCTGCAGCATGGGAGCCAATTCCGGTTGGCGCGCAGCACCTTCAAGAAAGCGGCCACCCAGAAGGCCCATGCCGATGCCAACGCCGAGGGCGCCAAGGCCAATCAAAAGTGCAACAGCGATAGCCGTGAACGCGATAACAGTTTCCATCATTTTCTCCTACAGAGGACTTCGTCCAACGTGTTGATATATATATTAAAAGTGATTAATGCTTCTCTGATGCCAGACTTAAATAAACTATGGTCAACATCATGAAAATAAACGCCTGAAGGGTAACGATCAGGAGATGAAAAGCTGCCCACAGGAGATGAGCGACGCCACCCATTGCACCGATAATGATGTTGCCGCTAAACATCAGCGCGATCAGGATAAAGATCAGCTCGCCGGCGAACATGTTGCCGAACAGTCGCAACGACAATGACAATGGCTTGGCGAACAGGGCAACAATTTCAAGAATCAGGTTGAAAAGAATAATCAGAGGCGCTGCGATAATCGCAGGACCCTTGAACGACGGCGCAATCGGGTGCATTGCCAGGTCGTACCAGAGTGCCAGCGGCCCCTTGGCTTTGTGCGTGTAGTACAGGATCAGGAAGAAAACCGCGAACGACATGCCGAAGGTGACATTGACGTCAGTCGTCGGGACAATCTTCATATACGGTATGCCGAATACCCACTGCGCCAGCACGACCGGTATCCAGTCGACCGGCACCAGGTCCATGACGTTCATCAAAAGAACCCAGACGAAAATGGTCAGGGCCAGTGGCGCTATCAATCGACTCGTGCCGTGGAAAGTGTCCTTCACGCTGCTGTCGACGAACTCAACGATGATTTCCAGCGCCGCCTGAACCTTGGTGGGCTTGCCTACGCTCGACTTTTTGGCGATCGCTCGGAACAGGAAAAAGAACACCGTACCGAGAAAAACTGACCAGAACATTGAATCGACATTGATCGTCCAGAAATTGCCGGCACACTCGTTCCACACCCAATCGCCTGACTCCGTCTTGCAGTACTGGAGATTCTTCAGGTGATGGGTAATGTACTCGGCCGAACTTGCCGGGCCGTGTCCGCCTTCAGCTGCCATTGCTGTTTTCCGTATCCTTAACTTGTTCGCTTCGCATCAAAAGACCTGACAGGGTCACCAGCTGCGACACAATAAATCCTGCAAATAGTGCCGCTGCGTTCAGCGGCCTGACCAGCGTAAACACCAGACTGAACAACAGTACCGTGAGCGCCAGCTTCCCAATTTCACCAATCCAGGCCGCATTTACCAGGGCTCGAGCCCCCGGGTCCCTGCGCGGAACGACCAGTCGCAGCGCCAGAAAAGCGTTCGGGATGACGCAGATCAGGCTGCCCAGAAAAGCCGAGTAGCCATGAACCTTGCCAAAAACGCCCCAGAGAACCGCGGCCAGGACCACACCGACCAGAAACTGACCGATAAGCACCCGGGGAATAGTGAGATCCAATTCTCTATGCCTCCGGCACTAAAAACGCCACGTCCGTCGTTGTCCGGCGGTGGGTGGCGCTTGTGGTCAAGGTGTTTCCAGGCGGGCCTGCAAATAGCGTGCGCATTATAGTGGCAGACCCCAGGCATGGCAACACACAAAAAACCTATCAGCAGGCCGGTTTTGGGCGGCTTTTTCGCGAAAATAGCTGCGTTTTTGACAAATTTCCGCCGCCGCGACGAGACCCGGACCGGACGCGGTCAAGTTTTGCCGAAAACGGGCGATAACCACCACATCCGTCGCATTCTACCTGGCGAAACCATGCTAATGATCGCAAGTGAAACTTTACGTGCCCACCGCGCCTTGAACGACGTTGTTCGGGAAATGAGCTTCACTTTAAGCTCGTTTGCGAGCCTGGCGACATTTAACAGTCTCCTCGCCGGACAAAGCCGACGCATCATCGTGCTTGCCGAATCCGATATCAACGCTGACATCGTGCGCGCACTGCAAGAAACCGCGGGCCGCATGTCATTTGCCATCATTATGGCGGCCGATCGCGTATCGCTTCGAGGGGGTGAAAAAACCGAACTTGTCGACAAGCTGGCAAGCTTTGAGAACATCGAATGGGTCGGCAGGGAATTTGATTTCGACCGCCTGAGCAGCTCGGCGCGTCGCTGCCGACGACGAATGCTGGTTGTATCGCGGCAGGAAATAGCCAGCGCATTCGACAACAAGGAATTTGTCCTGCGCTACCAGCCCAAGGTCGAACGGAACTCCGGAACCGAGTGGTTGACACGCGAGGCTGAAGCGCTGGTCCGCTGGTTACACCCGAAACACGGGCTGATGGGACCTCTGGAGTTCCTGCCGGAAATTGAGGCCTTCGACCTGATGGGCAAGCTTGGTGCCTATGTCTTGGATGAGGCTGCCCGCCAGCACGTCGCCTGGCGGGATCGCGGGATTCGTCTCAACGCCTGTATCAACCTGGCGTCCAGTCAGCTGTCCGACTCGCACCTGGCCGACAAATACGCCGCTATTGTCCGTGACGCCGGCCTTGAGTGTGCAAGCTTTACATTTGAAGTCATTGCACAGGATCTCGCCGACCCGGAAGCCCCGCACGTCCGGACCCTTGTTGCGCTTCGCGACAAGGGTTTTCGAATCTGTCTCGATGATTTTCGCATCGCGGCCTCGTCTCTCAGCACCTTTGAACAGCTGCCGTTCGACGAGATCAAGGTGCACGCCTCGGCCCTGCGTCGCGCTCAGAACGACCGCGTCTCACTGACGGTTCTGGCCGCAGTAACCGGCCTCGCACACAATCTCGGCATGTCCGTCTGTGCAGAAGGCGTCGAAGATCAGGAAACCTTCGAGTTCCTCAAGACCATCGAGTGCGACAAGATGCAGGGCTTCCTGATCTCCGAAGCCGTCATCCCGAGCATCATCCAACGCGTCTACTCAAGCAAAGCAGAAGACGACGCCGAAGTAGCCTAATTAGGGTGAATTAGGGTGGCAGTCACCACATCTCGAAACGCGAGATGTGGTGACTGCCACCCTAATTGCGCAATGGGGATATGGTGACTGCCACCGGAATTGGTTATTTGATGTGTTTTAGGATGCCGTCGAGTTCGTCTAGGGTGTTGTAGCTGATGACGAGTTTGCCGGTGCCGTTTTTTTTGTGGTCTACGCTGACTTTGGCGCC